>CAXTQM010000001.1:0-12261 GCA_964246205.1 uncultured Beijerinckiaceae bacterium
TCGCCCACCCGGCTCTGCCGCGCTGGGTCGCGCCTGCGGCACGGGTCATCGAAGGACCGGCAACCCTCCTTACGCTGATTGCCTGAAAACCATGCCGAAGCCGTCAGATTACCGCCTCAAGGTTCGGTAAGTTGACGGTCTTCTTTCGGCCAGCTCCGGTCATTGCGTGGCAGAAGCCACGATGAGGCGCATGCTGCTCCCAATCTGCCGTGCGACCGATCTGATCGGCACGCAGCTCGCGGCGGCCCTAGCGCCGATCGAGCACGGCAAGAATGCGGTTGGCCTAGATGTTCTCGGCGAACTGCCGGCCGGCGTCTCGGCGAGGGCGCGTCGCGCGGGCGTCGAAGGCCCCTCGGCTCACTCGAGATCGTCAGCCTTGCATCCTTGCCGTGCTCAAGGCCGAGCCGGGCAAGCCGGAGAACAAGCACCTGCCGTCGACCGAGGCTCGTCCCCGCGCCACGAGCCCGTGCTTGGCGGCGAAGCCGTACATGCTGCCGATGATGGCGAGCAGCCGGTTGGCCTGGTAGGGCCGCTCGCGCATGGCACCGTGCAGCTGCGCGACATCCGCCGGCGTGATGCTCTCCACCGTGCGCTTTCCGAAACGAGGCAGCACGGGATATAAACTCTCGCGATTAGCTTCGCCATCTCACGCCTAAGCTGGGCGGTTTAGCGCAAGGCGACAGGTCGATCGTCTTACCTACGACGCGCCCGATGATTGGCATTCAGTGGGCAGATCTCGCACAGCCTGCCGTCTGGAACGAGATAACGCATGCAGCAGATCCGACGAATTCGGCGACCGTCCGTGTAGCGGACGGGTGAGAACAGGCGATTCACTGTGCCATCGGGCCAAGTCGGTGCTTGCAACAAAGCTTTTCCTTCGTGGAAGCCGGTGCGGTCTCCAGCGACGGCTTCGACGAGGCCGAGGAAGCCCTCGAAGGTTGTGCCCGCATTGTTCCAAAGGACACGTTCCCCGACCGCGGTGCGGACCGATATTCGCTCGATGAGTGGAGACATGAAAGATTGTACGAGGCCACGGAAGCGAGCGATGCCGGACGCGCCGTGAAGATCGACGATGTCGGGGCCTATTCTCAGCTCACGCACTGTGAGATCGCCTGCCATTACGAAAGCGATAACTTCGAAGTCAAGAACCGGACTACGGTCGAAGAGAATATTTGCTAACAGGAGCGGAGGCAACACCGCCTGGAAGTGCCGCAAGGCCCAAATCGAGAAGATCGCACGTCGATCGGTGTGGCCGTACTCTTTGTAGTAGTGTTCGACGTGATCGTCGATCAGGGAAGGTGTGAAGAGCGCGTCGAAGCGAAGCTCCGTCGATCGCGACTCAACGACCAATCCTCGGGCGAAACGAGCCAGGTTGCCCTCCAACAAGCTGCCGAGGTCGGCGAGGAGACGTCCGGCTTGTGACGATGTCATCGCCTTCATTCCATCTCGACGTTTCCACTCCAAAGCCGTCGTGAAGGATGCGAAATGACTTCGGAATGTTCGACAAACGGCATCTCTGCGAAAGCGGGCTCGTCATTCAGGGATCGCTTCAGCCGCGATGCAAGCCATCCGGTGACCGTCGCGAGGAGAGCGAGAGTACCAAGCGCAGCAAGGCTCGCGGGATCGGTCAAGATGTCACCCAGTCGAGGGGTGATCACGTCTGCCGTATTGAATGGCTCGTCGCTGAAACGACAGAGCACGAGCGACGCGTGTGTCTTCAACATGGCGCGGTCTACATTTGCGCGTAACGCTCGTACGGCTGAACGGTCGCCCGGCATGGTCTCAAGGTGCAGCAGAAGGAGACGGACGCCGGCAAGGTAAGCGTGACTGCACTCGTTGAATGGGCTGCTTTCGTCAGAAACGCTGCGCGGCACCCAGCCCCATGCGCAAGCGAAATGCTGCAGGGCTACGAAGGATTGCACCCTTCGCATTGTCTCATCGGTCGGGTACTGCGCGGCGGCGAGATCCATGATGGCTGTACGAAACCGTGCCAGCACCGTCATTTGGCCGTGCGATACGCCCGGGAGTGTCAGACCCGCGGTGGACCCGACCAGCGTCGTGCGGTGGGCCATGACCGGAAACGCCGACAAAGCGAATAGGGCGCTGGCGAGAAGCCAATATCTGCTTGGTTTGCCACTCATCGTACGCTTTTCGCACCCCATGTGCCGCTTCTCCTCGAACCCACAAACAGAAGCCCGGATGTCGATCAGGAAACTTGAAGTGGGGACCCTGCAGACCCTCTGAATCGTTTGCGCAATCCCCAGCATGGCGCCAAGGTCGCGGCATCGAAAACGCGCTAGCCAAGGCTTGCTTTTGCCAGAGCTGCGCGAGCCATTCGGTCGGCATCCGCGAAAGAGACCAGCATTAGCTCGATGTAGGCGAGCATCTCGCTCGCCTCCGCATCAGTCCGCAATTTCAGTCGTGCACGCGCTTCAAACACTTCATCCATGTGATCGGCGCAGTACAGCTCAATGTCACGGATGATCCCGTAAGCCAATTGCCGTCGCGGCTCGTCAGCAGCGCCCGCGATATTCGCGCGAGCGTTGAGGGCGTCGTATATGTAACGCTCGACGATCAAGCTACTCATCTTTCAAGCCTCCGATGACCGAAGCGTTGCGAAGCGCGTTGCAACCCGCACTGGGCGAGAGGATGCTGCAAACCGGATTGTCGCGCGGATCGATCACGCTCGGATTATGATCGCAGGACCATCAATAGTCATGGGGGAACAAGCGATGAAGGACGGCGAAGTCCCTTTCGAGTGGTTCGAGCGCGCTGATTATCCCAGCATCCGTGAGGTCATGGAGGATAAGCACCGGCTCCCCGCCTCGTTCGAGGATTGGGAGAAGAGCGCCGAAGCCGGCGAGCAGGCGCTTGCCAACTCCCGCCACATCGTCGTTCGCACGACTATCGGGTCGCAGATTTTTGCTGCCTGGTGCCGAGAGCGTGAGCTCAAAGCAAACGCGCAGTCCCGTCTGCGATACTGCAAAGAGCAGCACGCAAGTACCTCGATGGAGGCAGAAGGCGGCGGCGGTTCGTCAGATCGGATCCGTGTGCAAGCCGAGAGGGTCAGGAAAGGTGCGATAACAGCAACGCCTGCCCTTGCCGGCAGTGGGCAACGGGGGTCGGCCCTCCTCGAACGGTCGAGAGGTCTCATGGAGAAGATCAAGCAGGTTTTTCGCTCGTTGTAATCGCATCGCCGTCGAGTTGACAGTGGCATGCAAAGTGCTTTCGTCAGTCGGTGGCGGGTCCTTGAGTTCCCGCGTCAATCGAACAAAAGCGTTCGGCTCTGTTCCCACATTTCGGCGTTCAAGCGGAGGGCTTCATGTCCATGGCGCAACTGTTGATCCGTGGCATGCTGGCCGGGCTGGTGGCTGGGTTGCTGGCGTTCTCTTTTGCGCGGGTCTACGGCGAACAAAGCGTCAACCAATCCATCGCCGTGGAAGAGGCCATCAGCAAGGCCAAGGGCGAAGCGCCGGATCCCGTACTTGTGAGTCGCGAAGTGCAAGCTTCGGCCGGCCTGTTAATCGGGGTCGTCGTCGTGGCAACGGCGCTCGGCGGCATCTTTTCCCTTGTGTTCGCCGTCTGCTACGGCCGGTTTTCGTCGATGAGCGCGCGAACCGTCGCTGCGCTCCTTGGCCTTGTCTGCTTCGTGGCTGTGTATCTGGTGCCGGACCTCAAATATCCGGCTAACCCTCCAGCCATCGGTCAGCCAGATACGATAGGTATCAGGACAGGTCTCTACTTCTCGATGATCGCGATCTCGATCATTGCGACAGTCGCGGCTTTCAGTCTGCGTAGAATGCTCACGCCAAAGTTCGCAAATTGGAACGCTTCGCTCCTTGGTGTCCTCGCGTTCATCGTGATGATCGCGATAACTTACCATGCGCTACCGGCGGTCAACGAGGTTCCCGAGACCTTTCCAGCCCAGACGCTGTGGAGCTTTCGCCTGGCCAGCATCGGCATCCAGGCCACTCTCTGGGGGACGCTGTCGCTGCTGTTTGGATATTTGACCGAGAGATCTCTCGTTCGGCAGGGGCTGTCCATGTCTAACCGCCGCGTCGATGCGGCTTACGGAAGGCGCTGATCCAATGGTCAAGATCTACACGCTGTCGGCTTGCCCCTATTGCGTGAGCGCGAAGGCGCTACTCGCAAGAAAAGGGGTCGCGTTTGAGGAGGTCGGCGTCGATGGTGATGCTGCTACTCGGCAGGAGATCAAGGATCGTACAGGCGCTACCAGCTTGCCGCAGATTTTCATCGGAGAGCATTATGTCGGGGGGCGCGATGATCTGTTCACGCTGGATCGCGAGGGTAAGCTTGATGTACTCCTCGCGGAGACAGCGAAAGCGTAATGGGAAGCGGATGAACCGCAATCTCGACCGTCTTCGAGTTACGTTCGTAAGCCGACCGCGCCTTGATATTCCTCGTGATCAAGTGAGCAAGACGCAGAGGTAAGCGGCGACGATGGATGCCTACAGGATCGCGTCTGAGCCATACTATCGCGCATCCGGCTTCGAAGTAGATCTTTTCGAGGCCGCGTTTAGTGATCGGCTCCCTGTGATGCTCAAAGGGCCGACTGGTTGCGGTAAGACCCGCTTCATCGAACATATGGCGTGGAAACTCCGCCGCCCGCTCGTGACAGTCGCGGCGCACGAGGACATGACGGCTGCCGACCTCGCCGGCCGCTATCTGCTGGCACCGGACGGGACGGTTTGGCACGACGGCCCTCTGACGCTCGCGGTGCGCCATGGTGCCATCTGTTACCTCGACGAGATCGTCGAGGCTCGACAGGACACGACCGTCGTCATCCATCCGCTGACGGACGCACGTCGCATCCTGCCCCTCGACAAGCGCAACGAGCAAGTCGAGGCGCATGCCGACTTTCAGCTGACGATCTCCTACAATCCGGGTTACCAAAACGCGGTGAAGGATCTTAAGGAATCGACTAAGCAACGGTTCGTGGCGATCGACTTCGGATACCCTCCTGCTCCCATCGAAGCCGAAATCGTCGCGCGCGAGTCGCGCGGCGACGCCACGCTGGCGGCCCTGCTGGTGCGGATGGGCGAGCGATCGCGCAACCTTCGAGCGCATGGCCTCGAGGAAGGCGCCTCGACCCGTATGCTGATCCACACCGCTCGGCTGGTCGGTCGTGGCATAAGCGTCGAGAACGCGGTGCAGAGCGGCATTGTGTTGCCGATCACCGACGACCTCGACCTGCGCGAAGCGTTGACCTCCGCTTGCGCGGCCTGTCTGTAAGATGAGCCTGACTGATGCCCGCCCCGCTCGCGGCGACGTTCGCGACTTGGCTTCCGTTCGCTTGCGCACGATGGTGCAGCAACGCCCGATGCTCATGGGCGGCTACGAGGCCGCGCTGGCCCGAAGGGGAACGTCATCCCACGCCGAGATCGAGCTTTGGGCGGCAAGCGTGCTGATGCTGGCCAACGTCAATGCCGGTCCCGCGGCGCTGCTTGCCGCCTTCCACCTGACGGCAACCGCAGGCTCTCCGCGCGCCTTCGCTAGGATGGCGGGCGCTCTTGAAGCGGCGGCGGCGATCTGTCGAGGCGCCGGAGCCGGTGCCACTCTCGCCTCGCTTGACGCTTATCGAGATTTCGGTCTCGGCCTTGAAGAGGACGCGAGAGCCGCCTGGTGGCGCGGCATGGTTCAGTTGGCGAAGGAGGCGCCGAACTGTCTCGCGTCGGCGGCCACGACCACCGGACCCATCGTGCGCGATTTCGGTGCCGCGACCTTCGAGGCCTTCGTTACAGCCGCGCTCCGCGCCACACGCGAGCCCGATCGGCGCCAAGCCCTCCTAGCACTCAGCGATCCCGAGGCGCGACGCCTGCTCGAAAGACTTTCGGGCGAAGCCACCTTTCAGGTAATGCAGCCGCGTCTTCAGGCGTTCGCGATGGCTCTGTGGGGGCGCGCCGTCTCGTTGCGCGAAATGCCGGCACCAACGAAGCTTCGTGGGCAACGACGCGCGTCTTTCTCCGCGCCCTTCGTCTACGTGCCAGACGTGGGCGGGACCGCGTCGCGTGCGCCGCGCCTTTACGAGGCCATCGTTGCCCATGCGACAGCGCATCTCGTTCTCGGCGACCGGCCCTTCGATCCCGGTAAGCTCAAGCCGATCCAGCTGGCTTTGGTCGGCCTCATAGAGGATGCGCGGATCGAGGCCCTGGCGATGCGGCGTTTCCCAGGGCTTTTCCGTCTCTGGGCGCCGTTCCACACTGTCGAGCCTTCTCACCTGAAGACCGCACCGATGATTTTGGCGCGGCTTTCTCGCGCTCTGTTCGATCCCGCCTACGTAGACGACGACGCGATCGTTGCCAAAGGTCGCGCCTTGTTCGTGGCCGAGCCGACCCTTGACGATCCAATCTTGTCGCGGCGCATCGGCGACGTTTTGGGCAACGACATCGGCCAAATGCGCATTCGCTTCGATGCCTTGCAGCACGTGATCGAACCGATCTACCGCGACGACAACCTCGGGCTTTGGCAGCCGCGCGACGACGCCGACACTCCGGCGCTCGACATGCCGCTCGACCCGGCCCGCCCGCAACCCGAAGAGCGCGAAAACAGCGGCGGCGATCCCAATGCAGCTTCACACGAGACGAACAAGCTTTGGGCGCGTTCTTTAACTCCTGACGAACGCGGCCCCGTCATCGCGCATTATGCCGAGTGGGACCGTGCCGCTGGCATCGAGCGACCGGACTGGACGACTATACGGGCAACGCCGGTGCTCGAGGCATCGACGATCCGGATCGACCAATCACTCGCGCAGCATGCCGGTTTGTCGGCCCGGGTGTCGCGCCTGGTACGTGCCGCCCGGGTGGGCCTGCCAACGCGCCTGAGACGCCAGCCGGACGGTCCGGAGCTCGATCTCGATGCCGCGGTCGACGCGGTGACAGCGCTCCGCGTTGGGCAGTTTCCGGGGGACCGGCTGCATCAGCGCAAGATCACGCGGACTCGCGACTTGGCCGTGCTGATCCTGGTGGACACATCGGAATCGACGCGCGATCCGGTGCCGACGGCGGGAATAAACGTGCTCGCCGCCGAGCAGATTGCCGTCGCCGTGCTTGCGCAAGCAATGGAGTCGCAGGGCGACCGCTTCGCCCTTCGCGCCTTCGCCTCCGACGGGCGCGACGATGTCCGCTACATAGCCATCAAGGATTTTTCCGCGCCATTCGACCGTGGCGCGCGAGCTCG
This sequence comes from uncultured Beijerinckiaceae bacterium, assembly GCA_964246205.1. GTDB lineage: Bacteria > Pseudomonadota > Alphaproteobacteria > Rhizobiales > Beijerinckiaceae > RH-AL1. The sequence goes on from CAXTQM010000001.1 coordinate 7,198, forward strand.
TCTCGCCGGACTGCGGTCGGGTCTGTCGACTCGCCTTGGCGCAGCGCTTCGGCACGCCGGGACCGAACTCGCAAAGGTTGCGGCCATACGGCGCGTCATGATCGTGCTGACAGATGGGGCACCGTCCGACATCGACGTGGCTGATCCGGACGACTTGGTAGTGGATGCGCGACGCGCGGTGCTGACGCTGCATCGCCGCGGCATCGACGTGTTCGGACTGACACTCGATCCAAACGGCCAAGGCGCGGGCGCAGCGGCCTTCGGGCGCTCCAACCACATGCCGGTGCGGCGCATTGAGGAGCTGCCCGACAGGCTTGCTTCGGTCTACTTCCGCATCGCGCGACGGTGAAACATCGGATCGTAGCGCCAGAAAAAGAGCTTCGCCCCGGCTCGAAAGAGGCGGGGCGAATTGGTTAGCGGTGGACAGCCAACTTCTTGTTCGGGATGCCGGAAATCGGAGCTTCTTCGGTGCCAAGCGAGTCGCGAGTGAACGCTTCGACGGCCTCGCGGGTCGCTTCCGGATCGGCGATCCAGCGCGCGTAGAAGTCGTAGGGACACTCGGCCACGCCCTTGTCGCCCTCGCCGGAGTTGATCTTGCCGGTGTAGCCTCGGTGCAGCAGCTTGAACAAGTGGTTCTCGGACTGCCCGTGCTTGCGCGAGTCGCGGATGAGGAATTTGGACAGCGCGGCGAACTGGATGCCCATCGGCTCGGTACCGCACTCGCCGAGTGAGCGCCCATCGAATCCGATCAGTGCGGAATGGCCGAAGTAGGTGTAGACACCATCAAAGCCGGCGGCGTTGGCCACGGCGACGTAGCAATTGTTTGCCCAAGCCATCGCTTTTGACATGATGATCTGCTGCTCCTTGGCAGGGTACATGTAGCCTTGGCAGCGAATGATCAGCTCGGCGCCCTTCATCGCGCAATCACGCCAGATTTCGGGATAATTGCCGTCGTCGCAAATGATCAGGCTAATCTTCATGCCTTTAGGACCGTCCGACACGTAAGTGCAGTCGCCGGGATACCACCCCTCGATCGGCACCCAGGGCATAATCTTGCGATACTTCTGCACGATCTCGCCCTGATCGTTCATCAGGATGAGCGCGTTATAGGGCGCTTTGTTGGGATGCTCCTCGTGGCGTTCACCTGTCAGCGAGAACACGCCCCACACCTTGGCTGTGCGGCAGGCCTCGGCGAAGATCTCGGTCTCTTCACCAGGGATGGTAGAGGCCGTCTCGTACATTTCCTTAGAGTCGTACATGATGCCGTGCGTGGAGTATTCCGGAAAAATGACCAAATCCATGCCCGGCAGGCCGGACTTCATCCCCACGACCATGTCGGCGATCTTACGGGCGTTCTCAAGCACCTCCGCATGGGTGTGCAATCGCGGCATCGTGTAATTGACCACCGCGACGCCGACGGCGTCATTACTAGAGGAGATATCACCGTGATACATAGCTTTCTCCTGATTTCTGTCGTGTTCCGGTGGTTGGGGGAAACTTCCGCTTGAGACCGGGAACTCAAACGGCAAGATGGCGGTGGATAAGGTCATCGCCGAGTTCTGAGCTCGGCCCCGACGCTGCAACTCGACCTTTCTCCAAAATAGCGAAGACATGGCTAGCCCGACGCGCGAACCGAATGTTCTGTTCGACGAGCACGATCGTCAGTCCTTCGTCCTTGTTGAGGCGCAGAATGACGGCTTCGATGTCCTCGACAATGTTGGGCTGGATGCCTTCGGTGGGCTCATCCATGAGTAGCACTCGCGGATGGGCCGCGAGCGCCCGGGCAATCGCTAATTGCTGCTGCTGTCCGCCCGAAAGTAGCCCGCCCGGACGCTCGAGATTGGCCATAAGATAAGGGAACAACTCAGCGACTAGCGATGGGATTTCGCGTCTGCGGTCAGCTCTAGCGAAAGCGCCCATGAGGATGTTGGCGCGTACGGAGAAGTCTGGGATGATGCGACGGCCCTGCGGCACGTAGGCGATGCCAGCCCTAGCGCGGACATGGGTGGCGCTCGCGCCGATTTCACATTCGTGCAAACGAATGTTGCCGGTGGAGCAGCTTGTCTGCCCCATGATCGTCTTCAGCAGAGTGGTCTTGCCGCTGCCGTTGCGCCCGAGCACCGCAAGTATCTTGTTCCGCTCCACCTGCAGGCTGACGTCGTGCAAGACGTGGCTGCGATTGTAGAAGCTGTCGACGTTCGCGAGGGCGAGCATCAGTGAATACCTCCGGAGCCGAGGTAAGCCTCCATAACGGCGGGATCGATCTCGATCGCGGCAATGTCGCCTTCGGCGATGATCTTGCCGAGATGAAGCACAGTTATACGCTCGGCGATTTCGCGCACGAAGGCCATGTCATGCTCGACGACGACGATCGTATGGCGACCTTTGAGGCCGTTGATCAGATGCGCCGTCTTCAGCGTCTCGCCCTGCGTCATGCCCGCGGTCGGCTCGTCAAGAAGGATCACCTTCGGGTTCTGAATGATGAGCATGCCGAGTTCGAGCCATTGCGTTTCGCCGTGCGACAGCGAGTCCGCCGCACTGTCGGCGGACTCCGCCAGCCCCACCAGCGCGAGAACCTCATCGACCCGCGCTTTGGTCTCGCGGGAAAAACCGAACCAGAGATTGGCGAAGACTCCGCGGCCCCGGCAACTGCTCACCTCGAGATTGCGACGCACCGACAGCTCTCGGAAGACGGCGGGGATCTGAAACTTGCGGCCCATGCCGGCGCGCGCGATGACGTGCTCGGGTTTGTTCGTTATGTCCCGATCGAACAGCAACACGCGGCCTTCGGTGCTGTGGGTCTTACCCGAGACGAGATCCATAAGCGTCGTCTTGCCGGCGCCGTTCGCACCGAGCAAGACGCGCAACTCACCGTCCTCGATCACAGTCGAGACGCCCGAGACCGCGCGGAAGCCCGAGAACGCGACGCCGAGGCAGTCGAGGGTCAGCGCCGCAGCCACTAGATCCGACCTTCGCTGGCCAGAGGCACCGCGTCGCCATTCGGCTCGGCAGGGATAGACGCGCGCGCGCCGAAAGGCGGAAGGACGAAGCGGACAACGAGGCCAGTCGCCAAGCCCGCTAACCCGCGCGGTAGGAAAAGCACGACCAGGATGAACAGCAAGCCGACGATTGCGCGCCACGCCTCGAGAAAAATCGCGGTCTCGCTCATCTTTGCCTCGATCATGTTGATCGCGATCGCGCCGATGCAGGCGCCGAGAATGGAGTTGCGACCGCCGACGGCTGCCCAGACGACCATGCTGATCGAGAAGGCGAGATCCATGAAAGTCGGCGAAGCAAATTCGGCGACGTTAACGTAGAGGAGTCCGGCGACGCCAGCGATCGCGGCCGAGACCGCGAAGAAGAAAGTCTGATAGGCCGGCACATCGAAGCCGAGGTATCGGGCACGTCCGGCATCGTCGCGGATAGCCTGCAGGATCAGGCCAGAACGCGTCTCGACGAGGAGCCGCGTGAGCACCAGCGTGAGCGCAAGACTGACTGCCACGACGTAGTAGGTCGCCCGGCTGTAGGAGTCGAAGGTCACGCTGGCGATGGTGAAGCTGCCGAGGTCGGTAAGTCCGTTGAAGCCATTTGTGAGCGGCTGAGCGTCTGTGACTAGAAGGCGGACGAGCAGCACTGCCGAAAGCGTGATGATCGATACGAAGACTCCGGCGATTCGCTTGCGGAAGATCACTGTGCCGAGCAATGTGGCAAGCGCTGTCGGCAACATGACCGCGAGAATTGCCCCCACCCACTCGGATCGGAACGGGATCCACAAATACGATCCCTTCACAATGCAGCAGAGATCCTGGTGCGCACCCGGCTCAGCGTTCCAAAACATGAAATCGGGGATCACCGCTCCGCTGCTTTGTTGGCTTGTCGTGCTGGCAAGCTTGAGCGACATCGCCATCATGTAGGCGCCGATGCCGAAGAATAGGCCTTGCCCGAGATTGAGGACGCCGGCGTAGCCCCACGACAAACAAACTGCGATGCCGAGCATCCCGTAAACAAGATACTTAGCGGCGCGGTTAAGCCAAAATTCACCCACGAGCAAAGGCAGCAGAAAGATGATCGCGATAAATAGCGCGTAGGCGGCGAGTTCGATCCTGCGCTGCGCGACCAAGGTCAACGGCCCTTGTAAGAGAATAAGCCCTTGGGCTTTAAAACGATGATCAGGATAACGACACCGAAGACCAGGGCGCGGGCGATGATGTCGTTGGCGGCAGTCGCCACCACACTGTTGATCTGGCCGAGAAGGCCTGCGGCGGCGATTGAGCCGAACAAGCTGCCGACACCTCCGACCACAACGACAAGAAAGCCGTCGACGACAAAAGGCGGCCCCATGTCCGGGAAGACGGTCTTCAACCCCGACAGCATCACGCCGGCAACTCCGGCGAGAGCGGACCCGTAGGCGAAGGTCCAGGCGTTGACGCGCTTGACATCGATGCCGCAGGCCGCCGCCATTTCGGGATCCCGCATGATCGCACGAACCTGAGTCCCGATTGGCAAACGATACATCACGATCCAAGTCAGGCCGGTCAGCAGCGCAGTCACGAGGATGACGAAAGCGCGGTAGACGTTGATCTCGAAGCCGAAGATTGGAACTGCTCCGGTCAACCAAGACGGAACGGACACGCGCTGCAGCCCGGAGCCGAGCCCTTCGATCGATTTGCCGAAGAAGGTCAAGCCGAACTGGAGGCGCACGGCTTGCTCGAGCAGGATGGCGACGCCCCAGGTGGCCAGCAGCGTGTCGAGAAGACGACCGTAGAGCCGGCGTACGATCAGACGTTCGATTGCGAAGCCCAGCGCGCCGGTGACGACGAAGGCCAGTGGGATAGCCGCGAGAAAGTCCAGGTGCAGCCAGATGCCGCTTATTACGGCGGTATACGCGCCGACCATGACGAGATCGCCGTGTGCCATGTTGATGACACCCATCGCGCCGTAGTTGATCGCCAAACCGAGCGCGACGAGCAGGAGAACGGAGCCGAGACTCAGACCAATGAGAAAAACCTCGGTCATCGTTCCGCCCTGCCGATATGCGGATCGTTGCGCGCCCGCGTCACAGGC
>CAXTQM010000001.1:12271-14912 GCA_964246205.1 uncultured Beijerinckiaceae bacterium
CGAGCAGAAGAACAGAGCCGAGACTCAGACCAATGAGAAAGATCTCCGTCATCGTCCCGCCCTGCGAAATGCGGATCGTTACAAGGCCGCGTCACAGGCCTTTCAGCTTCGCGCGGTCAACGCCATTGGGCGTGCAGATGAGGTTGGTCGCAGTCTCGCCGTAGGCGGAGTACGGAAGCGGCATGATCGGGCCGAGATAGGAATTCACGATCTTGCCTTGCCCGTCCTCCTGCCATTGCGCGATGCGCGGCGTCAGCCAAGTATGCAAGTTCTCGGGCTCGATCTTCACATGGCCGCCCGGCGCATCGAACTCTTGCCCGCGGATCGCCGTGCGAATCCCGTTGGCCGTATAATCTCTGGCCTTCTCGACGGCCTGTTTCCATAGGAATACTTGGAAATAGGCCGACTCGAGCGCGTGGTGCGTCACTGCTTTCGGGTCCTTCACGAAAACCCTATAGCGCTGGACAAATGCCTTGTTTGCCGAAGAGTCGATTGCCTGGAAATAGGGGAACGACGTGTAGCTCCCTACGGCGTTTTCCGCGCCCATCGCTGCAACCTCTATCTCGGACGTAACGGTCGCGCAGATTGGCAGCTTAGCGTGCGTCAGGCCCTGGTTGCGATATTCGCGGTAGAACGAAACGACAGAGTCGCCGACGACGTTCGAAAGCACAACGTCGCAGCCTGAGCCTTTGATCTTATTGACCATCGAGCCCCATTCAGAATGGCCGAGCTCAAGGTATTCGTCGGCAACATAATTCGCGCCGTTTTGCTTGATGAGGATTTTACAGACCTTTGCCATTTCGCGGGGGTAAATGTAATTCGAACCGACAATAAAGAATTTTTTCTTACCTAAGGTCCTGACAATCCAAGGAATGAAGTTAGACAGCTGCTGATTTGGGACAGCGCCAGTGTAGACGACATTCTTCGAGCACTCCGATCCTTCATAATAAGTCGGATAGAAAAGCATCGCATTTCGTTTCTCGAAGATCGGCAACACAGCCTTGCGGCTCGCCGAAGTATAGCAGCCGAAAACTGTCGCGATCTTGTCCTCGATCACGAGCTTGGAAGCCTTCTCGTTAAACGTTCGCGGATCGGAGGCCCCATCCTCCTCGACGGCGCGGATTGTCTTGCCAAGTACGCCACCGGCAGCATTGATTTCGGCAATCGCCATCATGGTCGCGTCATGCAGCGACTTTTCGATGATGGTGAGCCCGCCGGTGAGCGAAAACAGCACGCCGACATCCAGAGTGTCTGCCGCGAGCGCTGCTTTAGGAAAATATTCTGCCGCGACCAGCGCCGTAGAGAGACCCGCTCGGAGTACGGATCGTCGGTCGAAGAGCATCAGCGATAACTCCTTACGAGCCTAGACGAGCACAATGACTCGCGCTCGGCGCGCGTTGGTTCGAACACTTCGGTGGGAGTCGATTGCAGACGCTGTTGTCTGCCCGGACGAATAGAGTGGACCAGACAGCCGCACGCCAAGAGCCGATAACTCTCGGCCTCGACTTAGACCGAATGTCACAAAGGGCTTCTTCATCGATACTGAGGCTGTCGGTCACAACTGTCAAGGAAGGAGCGACTTCGCGAGGCTCCGCCTAGGAGCAAATAAGGAAGGGGTCCGATGCTATCGCTGCCGAAGACTCCCACATAAGGTCGAATTGTCCGATGCCGTTGGCACGGCCGATCCGCGTCCAGAGATCGGCATGGCCTGATATCGAATTGATCGTCACGCTCCCTTGCGGCGCATCGAACGAGGAGCCGAGTACACAAGGACGCATGTCTTCGGTAGCGGTGGAGCCAGTCTGAGCCAGGGCGCGAGCGAACAGGTACACCTGGAAGAAGGCGGTTTCAGCGCAGACATTCGTCGCCTGTGACCCGCCAAATTTCATCTTGTATCCCTCAACAAAAGCAAGATTTGCGGCGGTCTGGATGCCCTCGAAGTAGCTTGCCGCCGTGATGTGCGCTTCGCCGACATCGTAGCCCATCGCTTTCAACTCGGCTTCGGTCGTTGTCAGGCTGGCGATAGGCTTGCGCAACGGATCGAACCCGGCGCGCGCGTAAGCCTGATAGAGATGGCTTGTGCTGTCGCCGACTACAGTGGAAAAGATGACGTCCGCGCCAAATTGCAGGACGTCGTCCATCACCGGCTGGAAATCTTGCCGCGTCGCGCGCATGCCGAAGTAGCGCTCGCCTGAAACGGCGCCGCCATGGGCGATAAGGAATTCCCGCACGAGCTTGTTCGTCCGGCGTGGATACACGTAGTCTGACCCAACGAGGTAGAAACGTGGCCCGAATTTTTCCATGAGGAAACGACACAATTCGAGGCTGTTCTGATTTGGCGAAGCACCCGTGTAGATCACATTCGGAGAAAACTCGAAGCCCTCGTAGGTGGTGGGATACCAGAGCAATCCGTCGTAGCGCTCCACCACGGGCATCACAGCTCGGCGGCTTGCCGACGTGTAACAGCCGAAGATCGCGCTGACGCCGTCCTCGGTCAGCAGCTTCTTGGCGAGGAACGCGTAGGGGATTTCTCCGGCGCCGGGATCGTAGACGATCGGCTGGATCTCCCGGCCAAGAACGCCACCGGCAGCGTTGATCTGCTCGATCGCCGCTTCGGCGATCGTTTGATCAGCCTCTTGAG
>CAXTQM010000001.1:14922-35785 GCA_964246205.1 uncultured Beijerinckiaceae bacterium
GATTTGCTCGATCGCCAGAAGCGTTCCGCAAAGCTGTGTCCGCTCGGCTTCCGCAGTACATCCAGTCTGCGAAAACAAAACGCCGACGCGCCATGGCGCGTTCGTCGACACCGATGCTCGTCCCATAGACAAATCCTCAAACCGACAGCCGATAGAAGCGCTCATTTTATCGGCACTGGTGAGAACCAAGCATAACACATGCCTTCTACAGTGCCCGACAATCGATCGTACATGATCAATTTGTGTCGTTGACGTTGGGGCAACCAGATCATTAAGTTAGTGACGGCAATAGCGCCACCAACATCAGGCTGAACGAGCCCTGTTCCCCGCTTCTCCGCGTTGGAACAGGGCTTTTTTGTAGGCGTGCGCCACGACTAGCCGCCGCCTCCCTCGGCCTTTCGGAGCACGGCGCCATGTCGCCCATGATGATGAAGGAAGCGAATTATGACCATTCAAATCGGAGACAAAGTGCCTGCGGTAACCTTCAAGCGCTTCGCCGACGGCGGATTTACGGATATCAAGACCGAGGAATTCTTCGCCGGTAAAAAAGTACTCCTTTTCGGTATTCCCGGTGCCTTCACGCCGGTTTGCCAAGGCAACCATCTGCCGGGGTATGTCGAGAAGGCAAAGGAATTTAAAGATGGCGGGTTCGACGAACTCGCCTGCATTTCGGTCAACGATTGTTTCGTAATGAAGGCGTTCGGCGAGACCCTGGAAACTGAAGGCAAGATCCAAATGCTGGCCGATGACACGGCGACTTTCACTAAGAGCATCGGCCTTGAGGCCGACGCGTCAAGCTTTGGACTTGGCATCCGTTCCGAGCGCTACGCCATGGTCGTCGTCGACGGCAAGGTCGAAAGCTTGAGCGTCGAAGACAACTTTGTCGACCATAAGGTCTCCAGTGCCGACGAGATGCTTAAGGCCATGCGCGCGAATTGAACGAATGAGCTCGGCGGCGGCGCGCTATTTGCTGTCGCCGCCGAGTAGCTCGAATGAGGCGACAATCGCCGCAGCAAGCGTGCTGACCGATGTCCGCCGCGCCATTGCCTGGCTGCGGATTTGCTTGTAGGCTTCCTCGTCGCTGTAGCCTTTCGAAGACATCAGCATCGTCTTTGCGCGTTCCACCGTTCGCATCGATCTCAGGTTTTCTTCAAGCCGTTCGATCTTGCTTCGCAGGCGCTGTTCGTAGCGGAATGCTGTCCGCGCGACGACTAGGCTCGCAAGGATAGCGTTCGTCGTGAAAGGGCGTGCAAGCACCGCCTGCGGTGTTGCCGATGCCAGCGCGTCCGTCATTACCGTGTCCGTCTGCGGTAGAATGATGATGAGCGCCGCGCGCCCGTCACCGGTCAGCCAGGGAAGGCGCCTCGAGAGGTTGGGCTCGTAGTCGCAAAAAACGACGTCCGCATCCGCGGGTAATGGTTCAGCCGACGGCAGGATGTAGTGAGCCACGATGCGAAGGCGCTGGAGTTCGCGGATCAGGAAATCGCCCGACTCGTTTCGTGACGTCACTACCGCTGCAGTCAAGCCGTCCAGCTTCGCGTGTCGCTCAACGTGAGGCGGGTCTCCCAACGGTTTCGCGGTCGGCCTTCCAATGAGACTTCCCATCGATTTGCCTTTCTCTACGACCGAGCTTGTCGCGGAGCATTCTGGTACCAAGCTTAGGTCACTTACTTGACACCCAAGCGATCACAGCCGACCCAAGATCGTCGAGTGTAGAAGACACGAGCGGCCAAGCTTCATCGTTGCAGAAAATCGGGCCCGATACCAGCAAAACCTCCTTTGACGGTCTCTAGTAGCATCACGGGCCGTGTACCAGCTAATCTCGCGAAGCTGCGTTGCCCGGAGAAGCGACGAAAGCAAACAGCAGCAAGAGCGAGCATTCTGCAAGAAATTAGGCCATATGACCATATCATTGGCAATGGCGGAGATTACCCTTCATGGAGGACGCAAGCATATTGACAGTGCCAGCGATAGCGTTAGGTTGGTTGAGGCATCAGCGCCAACCGATCTTTCGGCATCAGAGCCCCTGTTAGTCTCGCTTCTTCGCGAGGTCGACGGGGGCTTTTGTCGTTTTGACTCGGCAGGCTTGTTTGTTTGCGACCGTGTCGAGGGGTTCCCTGGTGGTAGTGTCGACAGAGGAGAGGTTAGCCAAGCGAAAGCTGGATGCGCTCAAGCGTGGCATCCATCGCGTCGGCAAGGATCAGGTATCCCCACTCGCCCTCAATATCGTTGGTGTCGGCAAAGCCGGTGCTGACGTCGTCGAGAGGCTTCTCAGGACGCTTCCTGAAGGGGCTTCATCTCTTTCGGCGATCGTCGTTGACGTTGGAGATGGAGACCTTGACGCGGTTCGCGAAGCTGCGCGTGAAAAGCAGGATCGCGCGGCCGTGGAGATTATCGCCTTGTCGCCGGTTCCGGTCGCCGATCTCATGGCGACATTGGCTGATTACGGCACCTTCCTCGAGTTGGAATACCCCTGGTACCGCGGGCCTCGTGAGGTCATAAATTGGCTCCCGATCAAAGACGGGCTCTACGACCGTGCCGTGAGTGGTACTGGCGTGGCCCGTGCCTACGCCAAAGCCTTGTACGGCGATGCTTACTACGCCGGTGACCGTACGATGCGTTCGGCTCTGCGTCGTTTCGGGGAACGTGTGTCGGCGTCTGACGCGCAGCCTGTGGTTTGTCTGGTTTTTGGTATGGGTGGCGGTACTGGCAGCGGCATTGCTGTTGATCTTGCCCGCCATCTTTGCACCGTGATCTTGGGCCGCGCCGCCCTTACTGTGGGTATTGGCATTCTGCCGTGCGACGGCGATCAGCCCGAGTCTCGCGGCGGCCCGCTTTACGCTTGCCTCAACGAGCTTGACTGCTTTGGGGATGAAGCCAAGAACGAAGGCGTCGTACAATCGTGCGGCGAACTGTTTCGAAATCCGTTCACGGCCGGGTTCCTCGTCGTCCCGCAACAGGTCGTCTGGGAAGCTACGAAGAATCTCGGTGCGACTCACACTCGTGTCACCCGCGAAATCGTGGACCTGCTCAGTGTCGATGGTGGGAGAAATCTTCTCGAGATACTCCGGCTTCTCAACTGGGTGGCCGCGCCTTCCACACAACATTCTGCGGCTCGTACGCCATTCGGCGCTAAATGGATCCACATGTTGGCTTTCGCCGATTACGATGGTCCACTGGCGATAAACAGTAACACGCCGGGACAACTTGGGTTGCGCCGGAGCTACCATCCTGAATACATAGAGGTACGTGTATCCGAGCCGGGAAAGGTGGCGGACACGTTGGCCGCGAAGCTCGCTGACACCTTTTCACCTGACGTACCGCCGCAGGTCGTCGCTGGAGGAAGTTCCGTCTCGTCGGTTCAGTACATACTTCCATGTATTGGAAAGTTCGACCTCGAGATCTTCTACGATGCGCGTAGGGCATACGACGCGGGTACGCCGGGTGATCGCGTTCTAGATCATGCGATGCTCCTCGAGATGGGCGTGGTGCTGAGTGAGCCTTCTACGCGGTTGGTGGGCATGGCGGGCGCTGGGCTGCACGGAGGCGACGGCTGGGTTGCTGTGTCGCTTGAAAGCCTGCGGGGAACCGATGCTCCGTCTCGACAAGTTAACCTGGTGGCTGTCTAAATGCCGTTGGACTGGTCATTGGTTGTGGAGCGATATGGAGCCGGAGCTATGGTGCCGACGATTACTGGTGGCAAGCATCTCAACGTCACGAGAGCGACCGACGAGGCCATTTACATCGAATGCCCGATCTGGTCGGCTCGACTAGCTAGGGAAGACTTGGAGAAGGGCGTGCAGCTCATTGAGGAGGGGACGATATCGACCGACCCTGGACTCTTCGTTGAAGACTACATGCTCTACGTTTCAAACAACCGAGCTACATCCGTCGCCCATATCATGCGCGACCTCGGTTACTTGGATTTGACGGAGACGTTCTCCGTTAGATGCTGAAGGCCAGGCCTTCTACCGCAGTCAGCCGCTCGCATCGATCTTAGCGGACCTTATAACCTTGGAGAAGCAGATATGACATCATCTCTCTATCACAGCGCCACCGGCACGCAGGCGCCGCATTGCATGCACGTCATCGGCGTAGGGCGCACAGGCGCCGCCTACGTCGAAGCTTTGCTGCGCACTGGTGAAGTAGAGGATCACCTTGCTGATCCGCGCGCCACCTTCGCCGCAATGGTGGTCGATATTGGCGATCAGGACATGAGCCTTGCGCAAGATTACGCCGCTTCCTTCATCAAGCGGCTCGAGTCGCGCGGTATCCCGGCGGAGCGTTTCTCGTTCCAGGCTATCGCGCTTCCCGTTCCTTCGAAGGAGGAGTTTTTCGAAGGCATGAACCGCACTCGCGAGTTCCTGAAAATCGAGTATCCGCGTTATTACTGGAATCCGAATTTCGAGTCTTACGTCCCGAAGAAGTACGTGATGCCGAAGCCCGGCGAGCATTTCCCGCGCGCCGTTGCCAAAGGCATCTACGCCAATGCCTACTACGCTGGCAGCCGTCCGATGGACATCGCTCTGCGCAAATTCGTCGACACGATCGACAAGGCTGGGCTACCCTCGCTCGTCACGGTTTGCTTCAGCCTTGCAGGCGGCACCGGCAGCGGCATGGTCGTCGACCTTGCTCGTCATCTGTCGAACGTGAAACTCGGTCGTCGCATCCCGGTTATCGGTGTGGGTCAACTGCCGCATTCGGGAGATCCGGAGACCTACAAGGACAGCCCTGCGCTTTACACGACGCTTAACGACCTCGACTGCATGCTCGACGAAGAGAAGAACGCCGGTGTCACCGCCGTTTGGGGCGACCTCTACCGCAGCCCGTTCACCGGCGGCTTCTTTGTCGTCAATCCAGAGCAGAGCTGGCAGCGCCTCACTGCCTACACCACCACCGGCGAGGCAGCCGTTCGCCAGAATATTAAGGAAATGGTCACGAACCGTTTCGTTGCCGACTCCTTCATGCGGTTTGCGGTCGTCGACAATTGCCGCGACCTTTTCCGTGCCCTTCGGCCTTCCGGCATGACCGGCGCTCCGCACGAGACTATAACGGCGAAGTCGCGCAACTGGACGATGTTCAACGTCGCCAAGCTGACCCATCCCGGCGTTCAAGTTCTTCCGGGCGAAGCTCCGTCCAAGTGGGAGTCGGTGATTGGCCAATGGATCGATTTCACGGAAAAGTACGACGGCTTGAGAAACGACTTCAAGACCGATTTCGCCGAAGTCTTCATCTATGGGTCGCGTAACATGGACCCAGCGGAGATGAACACGAAATTTAAGGCGATGATGAAGAAGTGCTACATGCTCGACTCGGAGTCGACCCTGCAGATTGTCAACCACGAGTTCTTCGATGCGTTGACGGCCTACGGCAACGTCATTCTGCCTGGCGTGGCCAAGACGGACCTCGAGGCTTTCTGGTCGAGCCAGAAGGTTTATGACAAAATGTCGTGGGAAGACAAGCTCAACGAGCATGCTTGGCTCGTCGACATTGGGCCGATGTTGTCAGAGCCCGCAATCCGGTTCGAGGGAATGGCTGGCGAGTGCATCTGGGGTTGTGCCTGCTGGGTCGTTGTTCCCTACGACCAATTGCGCGGCGACGTTCTGCCCCCGGCCAACCGAAAGGTGATCCTCGAGCAGCAAATCGCCGCCATGACCAAGACGGTCGTTGCTACGCCGGGTGGCGCTGCGCCTGCCCGGGTTGCAGTTGCGGCGGTTTCGCACGGCTGATCGGCTCCGGTTCTTCTATCGGAGCTAATTAATTCTTCGAGGACGATCGCAGACGGAGCTTTGGCTTCGTCTGCGTATTTGTTTTCACGTCCCTCAGAAAGCTGGAACTGACCAATCATGGCCAACGCCGAGCAGGTCGCCCCGAAGCGCGACGCTATCCCCGCAACCGTGGTCACTGGGTTTCTCGGATCCGGCAAGACAACGCTCATCAACCGCATCCTTAGCGAGCAGCACGGCAAGAAGATCGCCGTCATCGTCAACGAATTCGGCGAGGTTTCCATCGACGGGCAATTGGTGATCCGCGAGGATCAGGCGGAGCTTGTCGAGTTCAATAACGGGTGTTTGTGCTGCACTGTGCGCGGTGATCTGGTCGAAACTCTCGGGCGTCTCCAGGAGCGCGCCGGTACCCTCGATGGTATTCTGATCGAGACCACGGGCTTGGCGGATCCGGCGCCTGTCGCCTCCACGTTCTTCGTCGCCGACGAGGTCAAGGCCGGAATAAAGCTCGATGCTTTCGTGACGCTGGTCGATGCCGTGAACCTCGAGACCAATCTTGCGCAGAGCAACGAGGCTGTCGAGCAGGTCGCCTTCAGTGATATCGTCATCATCAATAAGATCGATCTCGTTGGTCCCGAGCAGATCGCGAAGATCGAGGCGCGTATTCGTAAACTCAATCCGCTGGCGAGTATTCACCACACCACCAATGCCGAAATCGATATCGGCAAGGTGGTTGGAGTCGGCGCCTTCGATCTCGTCCAGAAGCTTGAGGTGGATCCCGAGTTTCTCGGCGACCACGAGCACGAGCACGATGCTGCTGTCACATCGTTCGTGCTGGAAGAAAGCAGCCCTATCGATATCAACAGCTTCGCGCTCTGGATGAACAAGATCGCCTCCGAACGCGGTGACGATCTCTACCGCACGAAAGGCATCTTCGACGCTCGAGGCTTTAACGAGCGCGTTGTCTTCCAGAGCGTACGCATGCTCACCACTATGCGGCCGGACCGCGCGTGGGCTCCAGGAGAGTCTCGTCGTTCGCAATTTGTCGTCATAGGGAAGAATCTCGATCGCGCCGAATTCGCCGAAGGCCTTGCCCGCTGCGTCATCAAGCCAAGCAGGGTGGCATAGTGGCTGGATCTGCTGTCTCCTTCGCCCAAGGTTCGGAGCCTGTCTATCGCGTTCATGTGTTCTGCTGCACCAATCAGCGACCAGACACGCATCGTCGCGGATCCTGCTCTGGCCGCGGTGCCAAGCAGCTTTGTGACTACATGTGCCGGCTCGGTATGGCGATCGGTGTGCCGCGAATCCGCATCAACCACGCCGGCTGTCTTAATGTCTGCGAGCACGGTCCCGTCATGGTGATCTACCCGGAGGGGATCTGGTATCGCTACGACAGCGAGGCCGACATCGAGGACATCATGCGCTCCCATATCGTGCGCGGAGTGCCCGTAGAGCGGTTGCGGTTGGCCATCGACCCACGCACGCTACACGGCTGATACTGGATCGTCCCTGCAGAGCCAATGATGGGTTATTCGTCAGTCGGTGGATGTTCTGCACAGGTGATCGACGTCTCGACGACCGAAAGCCTAACCCTTCAGCGTCCGCGTCAACTTCTAGGCAATGTTGCTTTGAATTTTGCTTCGCCGGCGTCGACTCAAGCGAGCGCGTGTTTGAGGCAAGGCTAGTCGAATTGCGTATTCAATTTTGTTTCTTCGCTTGACAGCAGAAAAGGAGGGGGTACGTTAAAGAACGGCACCAAAGCCGCTCTGATCACGGCGTGAAAGCCTTCGTTTCTCTGCTCAGCAGGCGGAGGATCGGAGGCTTTTCGCATTTAGGAGTGTTGCTTTGGGCGCAATTGTCTTGTGGAGCTTATGATGTACAACGCGAATGTTCTTCCTCAAAGCCTTCCATTGGCTGTTCCGCTAAAGGATGTACTTCCCTGGGCGGTTTTCGGCGGGCTGCTATTTTTGCTCGCGATCTACTTCGTGGGGGCCGAGGAAGGCGCCACTTCGCTGTTAAGGGGTATGTACATCCACGAGTTCGTTCACGACGGGCGCCACCTTCTGGGGTTTCCGTGCCACTAACTCCTGTTTGACTTGCTAAGCTTGAGCTCGATCTTGAATGTGACGATCGAGCCAAGCGCGCAAGTATCGTCGCACTTACGACGAAAGCAGGTCTTCCGCCGGGTGTGCGTGGCGGGACGACGGACTTTAGGCTATTCCACTCGGCTCGATACCCTGGGGGATCTTGGTGTCGATTCTGTTCAACTTGGGGGTAGGTCAATGATTCTCAACCGTTCGGCGGCGATAATCGCATCAGCCGCATTCACCACACTCTGCTTTGGCGGAGTGTCGGAGGCACAAATCATCGGCCAGCCTTGCGAGACTTGCGGCATAGCTTTGGGCGCTCCGCTCCCTGAGGGAGTGTTTTTCCTCGACAACGAAAGCTATGGCGGACGCGACGGTCAAAACAACCGTCTCGGTGTCAACGAGCCGACCTTGATCTGGTCGACCCCGTTCTCGGCTTACAACACTCGCCTTGAGTTCATCCTCCCCGATCCGATTTTCACGCATATCGACGGAGCGACGATCAACAGAGTCGATCTCTACACGCAGGCTGCAATCGTCGTACTGGCTCATGACTTCGGCAACGGGTTCAATCTCGGCGTAGCCGCAGGCACCAATACTGCAGATCGGTTCACCAACGCTGGGCGAGGCGAGAACGCTCAGTTCCGCGTCTCGGCATCCTACGTCAAGGACGGCGTCAACGCGACCGTGACGGCGAACTACTTCGGCGACTTTGGGGGCAAGCTCACCACGGTGAACGGCGTGACGACGGGCTTCGATGACAACGTCTTCGTCGATTTCACCCTGACGAAGAAGTTCAACAAGCTCGAACTCGGCCTTATCGGCACTTACGAGACTGATATCGACGGCCCCGTCGTTCGCCAGAGATCCCTCGCGATCGGTGGCCTCATTGGCTACGATTTCGGCAAATTCACCGTGCAGGCCTACGCAACACGCGAGGTCTATGTACGCAACGGCGGTTGGGGTCTTGGCCAACCTGGACTTGGTGACGCTACGGTAAACAATCCAAGCAGCGACTTCGAGACGCGTGGGAGCGTCCGCATCATCATCCCGCTGTACGTGGCTCCCGCAGCCCCAGCGATGGTAACCGCGAGATACTGATGGGAGTGGAAAGCCAACTGATCTGTCGATCCTTCCGAATTAAGTGGTTTAACGGGCGAGTCGTCCCCTTGTTTCAGCGGCTTTGAAATGAGCGACGACAAGATCATAAGTCTCCAAGGAAGAATGGCGGAGAACGACACACGGCGCTTGTCGAAGCCCACGCAACTTGCCTCAGAAAAGATCCGTGACATCGCCGTGAAGGCAGTAATTTATCCGCAGACAATCACTCCGCGGGAGGCTCAGGATCTAGGTGCTGCCGTTCTCTACCATCTGAAACTCTTCTATCCAACACTGAACGAGTAGTCGAAATGTCGAGAAGTATTCGCGGCGGGTTTACCGTCGAGCTTGTCTTGCGGATATGCTTGCATACATGCTTGATCCGCCCGGGCCTCTTCGGCTGAACTTCGGTTTCCGGGCCTTCTTTGATCTCGCGACAGGCGACGTCATGATTTGAGGAGAAACGCTGGTGTAGACGTGGCGGGCGCCCTTGTCGCGGATCGGCAATGTTGGCGCGAGTAGTACAACAACGAGATTTGCCGCAGCCCCAAATTCGGCAAATGACCACAAGTCGTCGCTTCTCATCCTCCCTCGTAGGGGCGGCGGTTTGCAGTCCCCTGTTGGCGTCAGAAGCTTCGCCGCCAGCACGCCCTTGAGCGTTTTGCACGAGCAACGGAGAGTACCAAGATGACGACCAACGGAAAAGAAACTACCGCCGAAGAGGCGCCTCTTTGCATGCACGTGGTCGGCATCGGACGAACCGGCGCCGTGTACGTCGAAGCTCTGTTGCGCACAGGCGAGGTGGAGGACCATCTCGCCGATCCCGACGCGACTTTCGCGGCTCTGGTGATCGACATCGGCGACCAGGACATGGGTCTCGCCGAGGATTATGGGGCGTCATTCTACAAGCGCCTTGAGTCGCGTGGCATTCCTACGAATCGCTTCTCCTTCCAATCGATTGCGCTCGATCCGCCCACAGCCGAAACTTTGGCCGAGACGCTGGCTCAGACGCCCGAGTACCTCAAGGCTGAAGGGGGCAAGGCTCCCAAGGAGTTCGAGGCCTACGTGCCAAAAGGCACGGCCATTCCGAAAGCGGGCGAGCACTGCTCGCGAGCGGTGGCAAAAGGCATTTACGCGAGTGCGTATTACGCTGGCGAAAAGCCGCTGGAAACCGCCCTCGACACTTTCGTCGCGCAGATCAGCAAAGCATCGATGCCATCCGTCGTTGCGGTATGCTTCAGCCTGGCGGGCGGCACCGGCAGTGGCATGGTGGTGGATCTCGCTCGGCACCTTTCCGTCAAGCTCGGTGGGAAGTGCTCGGTGATGGGAGTTGGACAGCTGCCCCACAGCGGTGATCCCGATACCTATAAGAACAGCGCGGCGCTTTACACGACCCTAAACGAACTCGACTGCATGTTGGACGAGGACAAGAACGCCGCCATCGTCGCCGCCTACGGCGAGACTTACGGCAGTCCTTTCGATGCCGGCTTCTTCGTCGTAAACCCCGAGCAGAGCTGGCAGAGGCTCACAGCCTACACGACCACTGGCGAGGCCCGCATACGGCAAGCTATCAAGGAAATGGTGACCAATCGCTTTGTCGCGGACTCCTTCATGCGTTGGTGCGTCGCCAGCGGCGGC
Source organism: uncultured Beijerinckiaceae bacterium (assembly GCA_964246205.1). Lineage (GTDB taxonomy): Bacteria > Pseudomonadota > Alphaproteobacteria > Rhizobiales > Beijerinckiaceae > RH-AL1. The sequence goes on from CAXTQM010000001.1 coordinate 25,472, forward strand.
CGCGACCTCAAAAAGGTGCTCCGCCCGGCCGAGCTGACCGACGCCAAGCACGAGACCGTAGGCGCCAAATCCCGAAACTGGACGATGTTCGACGTCGCGAAACTAACTCACCCCGGGGTGCAGGTGCTGCCTGGAGAGGCGCCTTCCAAGTGGGAGGCGGTGATCTCGCAGTGGATCGACTTCACTCCGAAATATGACGGCCTGAAAGACGATTTCCGAACCGACTTTGCTCACGTTGCGATCTATGGATCGCGCAATATGGCGCATGAGGTCATGATCGATGGCTTCAAACAGATGATGAAGAAGCACTACCTGACCGACGGCTCGGCTGAACTGCCAATGAGTGTCATCGAGTTTTTCGACGTTCTGACGGCCTACGCCAATGTCGTATTGCTTGGGGTGGCCAAGACCGATCTCGAAGCTTTTTGGGACAGCCAGAAGACCTTCGAGACCCTTACGGCCGAGGAAAAGTTCAAGGAGCATTCCTGGCTTATTGAGGTCGGCCCCATGCTGTCGGATCCTTCGGCTCGGTTCGATGGCTTGCCCAACCAGTGCAAAGCCAAGCCGGTCGTGACATACGCCGACGTGCACGGCGACAAGCTGCCGCCGACCACGCGCAAGAAAGATATCGCCAGCGCGGCGGCAGCCAACTAGAGCATATCACCTTGGCAGCAGCCGCAACGTAGCGTCGTTCGAGCCCGCGGCTGGGCGGGACCGGCGAACGACAAAGGTTCACGTCCTGCTCCGCATCGCCTTCGACAACAGCTTCGCCCGGCTCGGCGACCCGTTCGGGATCGAAGTGCGGCCGGTCCCGAGCACTGCACCCCGGCTCGTCGCTCTCAACGTCGGTCTGGCCCTGGATCTCGGTCTCGATCCGGAGGCTCTCGGAAGCGACGAGGGTGTCGCGATGCTCGGCGGCGGCCAGCAGCCGCCGGAAGCGCAGCCGATCGCGATGGCTTATGCCGGGCATCAGTTCGGTGGCTTCGTACCTCGACTTGGTGACGGCAGGGCTGTTCTACTGGGTGAGCTCCTTGGGCCCCAAGGAACCCGGCACGATCTTCAACTGAAAGGGTCCGGGCGAACCCCATTCTCGCGCGGCGGCGACGGGCGGGCTGCGCTCGGACCGGTGCTTCGAGAATACATTGTCAGCGAGGCCATGGCTGCGCTGGGCATCCCGACGTCGCGCGCACTTGCGGCCGTCGAGACTGGCGATTTAGTGTTGCGGGAAACCGTGCTTCCTGGTGCGATCCTGGCACGGATCGCCTCGAGCCATATCCGTGTGGGGACATTTCAGTTCTTCGCTGCGCAGCGTGACTTGACCTCGCTGCGCCAACTCGCCTCGTATGTCGTTGCTCGTCTCTACCCGCGCTCGCAGGAAAACGATGCGACCGTCCTGCTCGAAGCCGTCGTACGTCGGCAGGCCGAACTCGTTGCGCGTTGGATGTTGGTCGGCTTCGTTCACGGCGTCATGAACACGGATAATTGCTCGGTTGCCGGCGAGACTATCGATTACGGACCTTGCGCGTTCCTGGACATCTACGACCCTGCGACCGTGTTCAGCTCGATCGACACCAGCGGCCGCTACGCCTACGAGAACCAGCCTTCGATCGCTTACTGGAACATGTGCCGTTTTGCGGAAGCGCTGCTGCCGCTGCTGGCGGACGCCGAGGACGAGGCGCTCGAAAGGGCGAAGCGGATCCTCGGCTGCTTCGTGGAGACTTACGATTCCGCCTTCATGTCCGGTATGCGCGCGAAGCTTGGCCTGTCTACCGCTGAACCCGACGATGGCGACCTCGCCCAGGACCTCCTCAATCGCATGGCCGCCAATGGCGCCGATTATACCTCGACCTTCCGAGCTCTTAGCGACGAAAACCTGTCGGCCGCGCGAGAGCAGTTCGCACAGCCGGACGCGTTCGACGAATGGAGTGTCGCTTGGGCTCGACGGCTGGATCGGGAGCCGGATAGCGTCGCGGATCGGTCTGCATTGATGCAACGCTGCAATCCTGCCTTCATTCCACGTAACCACCTCGTGGAAGCAGTCGTGGATGCGGCGGTAACTCGGCGCGATTTCGAGCCGTTCGCCGAACTCAATCGCGTATTATCCGACCCCTACTCATCCCAATCCGACCACGATCGCTTTAGGCATGGGCCGACACACCGCTCAGCCTACAAAACGTTCTGTGGCACTTAATAGCTCGATTAATGAGTCATCGCGCGACGATCTCTACGGTGAGGTGCGAGAGCGAGCGGAAGCCGGAGAGCTTACGTCGATAGTGGCTGGTGTCGCGACCGCGCGACGTCTCGATCGATGCGATCACCCCCAGATGGCCGGGTCCGAGCCGCCACAGATGCAGATCGCCGACCCGATCCCCATCGACCTCCAACGTCTGCCGGACTCTCTCTGCGAGGATCGGCTCGGGATTGACATCGAGGAGGATGGCACCTGTGTCGCGGACGAGACCATAGGACCAGCTCGCGATGACGAGGGCGCCCGCAATGCCGGCGAGCGGATCCATCCAGTCCCAGCGTAACGCATAGGCCAATATGAGGCCGATGATGACGAGCATGGACACCGCTGCGTCGGCAACAATGTGGATTACCGCGGCGCGCATGTTGTTGTCGCGGTCCACGGATTCCGAGCCGTGAACGTGACCGTGCTCCTCGAATGCGACCGTGTGTGTCTCCCCCGCAATGCGCAACTCCGCCACGAAGGCGTGCGGCTCGGGAACTTCCTCGACAGAGTCGAGGCGATCGCCCGAGGCGACCATCGCGAAGACCTTTCGGCTTCGGTCGGGCCTGATCGTCTCGACCACGGCGTTGGGAAGGGTGTTCAAGGCGCCGCACGCGGCGCTCAGGCGAAACCTCGGCTTCACGCCGTCCTCGAAGATATCCAGATGCAGCACGCCGACGGAAGTCGTCAGGCGATGGGGTTCGTCACCGGCTTCGTCCTCGTGGCTATGCTCGTCCCCGGGCGCTCCATGATCGTGACTCTGCGAATGCCCGTTACCATGGCCATGGTCGTGGTGATGGCCGCCGCCGAGGAGCCAGGCGCTGGCTACGTTCACCGCCAGGCCGAGGCATGCGATCGGGATCGCCTCCCCGAACGCGATGGCGACCGGCGCGAAGAGGCGGCTCACTGCCTCGTATCCAACGAGGACGGCGATCATCGCCAGCACGATGGCGCTGGAGAAGCCGGCGAGATCGCCGAACTTGCCCGTTCCGAAGGTGAACCTCGGATTGCGAGCATGCTTGCGGGCGTAGGCGTACGCCAGCGCGGAGAGTAGCAGCGCGCCAGCATGCGTGCTCATGTGAAGGCCGTCGGCCATCAATGCGATCGATCCGAAGGATAGGCCGCCGACGATTTCGAGGATCATCATCGCGCCGCAGAGCCAAATCACCGCCCACATCCGGCGTTCGCTCGCCTCGTGCGCCTTGCCGAGAAAGACATGCTCGTGAACGTGGGCCGGAAGCACGGCGGCATCGCTGGTCATGGCGTATCTCATTTCAGGTAGGCGCGAACGACGTCGAGGAGCTCTTCGACCGCGTCCACGTCCAGGGCACCTGGATGTTTCTCTGCGTCGACGAGGTGCGATCTCACGTGCTCCCCGACGATCTCGCCCATGAGCCCGGCCGTCGCGCCGCGCACCCCTGCGATCAGGTGGAGGACCTTCTCGCAGCCCGCCTCGCCCTCGAGGGCTCATCAATGGCTTCGACGAGGCCCTTGATCCGGCGGACGCGGCCTAGGAGCTTCTTTCTCTCGTGATTGGTGTGCGACATGTGATGCCTTGTAAAATAGGTTACCCCCCTATGCAAAGCGAATGGCGTGGCTGATTTATCGGTATCGCTTACGGGACGGCTCCGTCGACACGAGACTTGCAAGCGCTCTCGTCGAACCGTTTCCTCGCGCTCTCGATCCGATCGTTCTGCGCCAGCGCCCACCGCGCGAGGGTTCGGACAGGCCCAAGGACCTCGCGACCCATATCCGTAAGTGCATAGTCCACACGTGGCGGGACGGTGAGCGTGACTGTGCGCACCAGGAAGCCGTCGCGCTCCAGCCCTCGCAATGCTGAGGTCAGCACCTTCTGCGAGACGCCGATCGCGCGGCGCAGCTCGTTGAAGCGTCGTGACCGGTCCTCCAAGGACCAGATGATCAGCATCGACCACTTGTCGCCGACGCGCGCAAGCGTGGCACCCAGCGTTCGGCAGCTGCCAGACGGGATCTCCGCTTCACATGGTTTCATCAAGGTGCCTTCTTGCGAGCGCGCCGGCTGACGGCTTACCTCCGGTCACCAAAAGATACCGATCCGCGCCGCGCGCGCACAGGGGCAAGGTGAGATGGAACATGTCGACCGCGGACCTGTCGTTGTCACCGGCGGGTCCGGCTACCTCGCCGGATGGATCGTCGTCGCGCTTTTGAAGGAGGGCCGACGTGTCCGCGCCACCGTGCGCGACCTGGCACGGGCTGACATGATACGCGCCACCCTCGCCCGACACGCACCTGTCGACCGCCTCACATTTCACGCCGCCGATCTGCTGGCCGACGCGGGCTGGGACGCGGCCATCGATGGGACGGAGCACGTGATCCACGTCGCGTCACCAATGCCGGTGCGCGAGTACAAGGGCCAGGACCTCGTCGCGCCCGCGCGCGAGGGCACGCGACGGGTGCTCGAGGCGGCGCGCCGCGCCCGAGTCGCTCACGTCGTCATGACCTCCTCGATCGCCGCCGCACGCCCGCGTACGGCGCTCGGTGCACCAACGGACGAAAGTGTGTGGACGGACCTGTCCGACACGAGCGTCGGCGCCTACCCGCGCTCGAAGACATTGGCCGAGCGTGACGCCTGGGAAATGACGCGAGCGTCGGGCGGCGCACTGACCTTGACCACGATCCTGCCCGGTATGGTGCAAGGACCAGCGCTCGGGCCGGATGTATCGGGCTCGCTGGAGCTCCTCGTGCGCATGCTGCGCGGCAAAGCCCCATTGCTGCCGCGCGTGAGCTTCGCGCCCGTCGACACGCGCGACGTGGTGGACCTTCACGTCAAGGCATTGAGCGATCCGCAGGCGCGGGGCCAGCGGATCATTGCGGCAGTGCGACCGCTCTGGCTGGACGAGATCGCCGCCATCCTCAAGGCGCGCTTCGGCGCGAAAGCGGCCAAGGTGTCGACGCGTACCGCGCCCGATCTTCTGATCAGGGCCGCCGCGTTGATCAGTCCCGACGCGCGCTTCCTCGCGCCGGACCTCGGCCAGCGGCGATGCTACGTCTCTGCCAGGGCGGAAGCCGTGCTAGGCCGCCCGCTTCGCTCCGGCGAGGAGGCGATCGGGGTAGCCGCAGAAAGCCTCATCGAGCTTGGTGTTGTCTGACCGGCTGATCCGACACTGGCCACGCTGACGGCTTCGACCCGCATCCGTGAGCAACTTGGCCTAGTTGCGGACCCGCACGTAGGTGCCGGGCGCGTCGCCGAGCGCCGACAGCTTGCCGTCACCCGGCTCGCGCGCTGGCACGGTCTTCGACCCCTGGTCGCGGAGCCAAACGATCCAGTCGGTCCACCAGCTGCCGGGGTGGCGCACCGCCTGGGAACTCCATTCCTCCAGCGTCCCGAACGGGCGGCCGCCGGTCATGAACCAGTATTTCGCCTTGGCCGGCGGGTTGATCACCCCGGCAATATGGCCGGAGCCGGCGAGCACGTAGCGCACGTCGCCGCCAAACATCAGGGCGCCGCGGAACACCGAGGCAGCAGGGGCGATATGGTCCTCCTTGGCCGCCAGCCAATAGGTCGGAATGTCTACGCGGCCGAGGTCGAGCGTCACGCCGGAGAAGTCCATCGTGCCCTTGGCCAGGCGATTCTCCAGGTAGAAGTTGCGCAGGTAAAACGAATGATTGCGGGCGGGCACCCGCGTCGAATCCGAGTTCCAGTACAGGAGATCGAAAGCGGCGGGCTGTTTGCCCTTCACGTAATTGTCGACGACGTAGGACCATAGGAGGTCGGTCGGCCGCAGCATGTTGAAGACTGTCGCCATCTTGGCGCCGTCGAGGTAGCCGGCTTCGGCCATCTGCGCGTCGAGCGCGGCAAGCTGCGCCTCGTCGACGAAGATCCCTAGTTCGCCGGCGTCGCTGAAGTCGGCCTGCGCGGTGAAGAAGGTCGCGCTCTTGATACGGTGATCGTCGCGCTCGGCCATGTAGGCCAGCGTCGCCGAGAGCAGCGTCCCGCCGATGCAGTAGCCGATGACGTTGGCATTTCGCTCGCCGGTAGCCTGCCGCACCGCGTCGAGGGCAGCGAAGATGCCCTTGTGCATGTAGTCCTCGAAGGTCTTGTCGCGGTGGCGCTCGTCGGGGTTGACCCAGGACATCAGGAACACGGTGACGCCTTGGCTCACCGCCCAGGCGACGAAGCTCTTCTCCCTGTTGAGGTCGAGAATGTAGAACTTGTTGATCCAAGGCGGGATGATCAGCAGCGGGCGCTTCATCACCTCCGGCGTCGTCGGCGCGTACTGGATCAGCTCGAACAGCGCGTTGCGGAACACCACCTTTCCCGGCGAGATGGCGACGTTGCGACCGACCTCGAAGGCGTCGGCATCGGTCTGGCGCAGCCGCAGGGTACCACCGCCGCGCTCCATGTCCTCGGCCAGCAGCGCCGCGCCGCGTACCAGGTTCTCGCCGGAGCTCTCGAAAGTCGAGCGCATCAGCTCGGGGTTGGTGGCGAGGAAATTGGCCGGTGAGGACGCGCTGGAAATCTGGCGCAGGTAGAAGCGCGCCTTGGCGCGGGTCGCGGAATCGACGCCGGTGGCGCCGTCGACCAGCGCGTCGGCCCAGGTCGCGCCGAGCGCGTGCGCCTGGCGCAGAAACTCGAACAGCGGCAGGCTCGTCCATTCCGGCGCGGAAAAACGCTTGTCTCCTTTGGCCAGAGGCACCAGCGGCTCGACCTGCTCGCCCTGCATGCGGCGGTAGGTCTGCGCCCAAAGCTGCAGGAACGGCGTGGCGATCGCCGCCTGCGCTTCCGCCATACGAGCGGGATCGCTCATCCAATGCTCGGCGACCCTGCCGATGGAGGACATTGCGGCGATCATCGTGCCGGTGGCGTCGTCGCGCTTGGCCGCGCCGTTTTCGAACGGCGTTAGGTAAGCCTGCAGCGCCTTGCCGCTCTGCTCAAGGAAGCGCGCGGCGTTGGCACCGAGCTTCTCGAAATCGGGCAGGCCGATCGCCGGCGCGCCGGTCTGCGGCGCCGCGGGAATGAGCGGATTTCTCGTGTCGTCCAAAGGTCCCGAGGATGTCATGCGACCCGCTCCACCCGCTGTCCCGCTTCGGACAACATTTTCGATCAAGTTTCCGGCGACCAACCAGTCGAGCGAGACAACGATCCTGCGCCGCCTCGTCCTTTTCGCCCCGCTCGCGCTCGTCGTCTTCGGCAGCGTTGCCTCGGCACAGACCGCGCCGCCGCAGGCCCCCGCGCAAGCCCCGAGCAAGAAGAGCCATAGCGTATCGGGCTCGCCGCTCGATAGCCTCCGCTCGACCCACCTTTGGGCCGCTACCGGGACACCGCGGGACTTCGTCCGGGACAGCCGGCCCGATCCAAGGACGCTGAACTACGCCCCGCTGACCGGGACCGACCCCGATCGCCCGAAGCCGCGCGACGCCGCTAATGTCCAGGCGCTGCAAGCCGAGCTTGAGCGTGCCCGCGGGGTCAACGAGGGCAAGGCGCGCGCGATCGGCCCGTCGAAGGCCCGCAGGACCTCACGGTAGGTCTCGCCTGCCGGCTTTCTGTTCACGGACATCGGCTGGACAAGGCGGTGGTGGCCGCACGCTACCATCGGCCGCCACGATCCGGTGGTCCGAGCCGGCGTCGATGGTCTACCCTGGGCCTTCCCAGCCCGCATAGGATCGCCATGACCCGATCGCATCCGACGTCGCCATGGCCGGAGCTTGATGCCCCAGCGATCGAGGCGCACCCGACGCGGCGCAGCGTGCACGGCATCGCCCTTGCCGACGATTACGCCTGGCTGCGCGCCGACAACTGGCGCGACGTGCTGCGCGATCCGGCGACCCTGCCTGCCCCGATCCGGGCGGTGCTCGAGGCCGAGAACGCCTATGCCGCAGCGCATCTCGAGCCGTCGGCGGCGCTGGTCGACGCGCTCGTCGCGGAGATGCGCGGCCGCCTGAAGGAGGACGACGGCTCGGTCCCTGTAGAAGACGGGCCGTGGCTGTACTACTCGCGACACCGCGAGGGTGGTCAGCAGCCGCTGTACTGCCGCAAGGCCGGAGCGGACGGCGAAGAGCAGATCATGCTCGACGGCGACGCCGAGCGCGGCGAGCGTGCCTTCTTCAAGCTCGACGAGGCCAAGCCCTCGCCCGACCACGCCAGGCTCGCCTGGAGTTCGGATGCCGCCGGCTCGGAGCTCCACATCATCCGCGTCCGCGATCTCCCCTCGGGCGTAGACGCGGACGATCTGGTCGCCGACACCGATGGCGCCATCGTCTGGATGAGCGATTCCTCGGGCTTCTATTACGTCCGCGTCGACGAGAACCACCGCACCTGCCAGGTGCTGCGGCACCGACTGGGGCAGGCGGACAACGAATTGGTGTTCGCCGAGGACGATCCCGGCTGGTTCGTCGGGCTGGAGCGCACCGTGTCCGGAGCCTTCGCCGTGATCCGGGTCAGCGATCACGCCGCCAACGAGTGCCACCTGCTCGACCTCGCCGATCCTGCAGCGGTGCCGGTTTGCGTCGAGCCGCGCGCCAAGGACCTGCGCTACTCGCTCGCGCACCGCGGCGATGACCTCTTCATCCGCACCAACGCCGACGGCGCCGAGGACTACAAGATCGTGCGGGCGCCGCTGGCTTCGCCGGGCAAGGCGAACTGGATCGATGTCGTGGCGCACGAGCGCGGCTGCATGATCACCGGCATGACGGTCTATCCCGACCACCTCGTCCGCCAGGAGCGGCGCGACGGCCTGCCGAGCCTCGTCGTGCGGGCGCTCGCCGGCGGCGAGGACTACGCGATCAGCTTTCCCGAGGAGGCCTACAGCCTGTCGCTGGAAGGCCGCCGCATGTTCGCGACTACCAAGCTGCGCTTCACCTACGCCTCGATGACAACGCCGCGCGAAACCTTCGACTTCGATCTCGCCACGCGCGAGCGAACCTTGCGCAAACGGCAGGCGATCCCGAGCGGCCACGATCCCGCGCATTACGTCACCCGCCGGCTGTTCGCCACGGCCGCCGACGGCGAGCGCGTCCCGGTCACCGTGCTCCACCGCGCCGGACAGGCGCTCGACGGCACCGCGCCGCTGCTGCTCTACGGCTACGGCGCCTACGGCCACGCGCTGCCGGCGAGCTTCAGCGCCAACATCCTGTCGCTGGTCGACCGCGGCTTCGTCTACGCCCTGGCGCACGTGCGCGGCGGGACGGACAAGGGCTGGCACTGGTACCTCGACGGCAAGCTCGGCCGAAAGACCAACACCTTCACCGACTTCATCGCAGCCGGGCGGATGCTGATCGAGGCGGGCTGCACGGCGCAGGGCCGCATCGTCGCCCAGGGCGGCAGCGCCGGCGGCATGCTGATGGGCTCGGTCGCCAATCTGGCGCCGGAGATGTTCGCCGGCATCGTCGCCGCCGTGCCCTTCGTCGACGTGCTCGCCACCATGCTCGACGCCGAGCTGCCGCTGACCCCGCCGGAATGGCTGGAATGGGGCAACCCGATCGAGGACCGGCAGGCGTTCGAGACCATCCGCGGCTACTCGCCCTATGACAACGTCGCGGCCCAGGCCTACCCGCCGATCCTGGCGCTGGCCGGCTTGACCGATCCGCGCGTGACCTATTGGGAACCGGCGAAATGGGTCGCCCGCCTGCGCGCGACAATGTCGTCGGGCGGCCCGATCCTGCTCAAGACCGAAATGGGCGCCGGCCACGGCGGCGCCTCCGGCCGGTTCGACCGGCTGCGCGAGATCGCCGAGCAATACGCCTTCGCGCTGGCCTGCGTCGGCAACGTCAGCTGACGTCCCGCGCCGCGGCATAGATGCGATCGAGCACGGCGGAGACGTCGACCAGATGCCGGCTGGCGGGGTCGAAGCCGGCGCCGCCGGCCAGCGCCGTCGCCCAGGCCGCCGCGGCGCGACCGCCCCAATTGTCGGGCGGCGCCTCCAGGATGGTCGTCGCGGTGCCCCGGTGGAGCCCGCAGGTGAAATCGTAGAACGAGCCGCCGACGTTGGCGAAGCTGGCGCTCGCCGCCGTACCGTAGACGCGGACGGCGATGATCGCGTCCCGTCCGGCATTGAGGCGCCATGAGCAAGCCAGCCGCACCGAGGGGCCTTCGGCCAGCGCGAAGC
>CAXTQM010000002.1:0-33943 GCA_964246205.1 uncultured Beijerinckiaceae bacterium
GCCAACGGCGGCACGATTCCCTCCATGGGCGCCGCGACCGACACTTTCCCCTACGGCACGACGGCGTTCACCACGACGCACACGACGAGCTTCGGCACCGAGCTGCAGGCCACCAACAAGGACAAGTTCTTCGGCCACGACAACTATTTCGTGTTCGGCGGCAGCGTCGACACCGGCAACACCAGCTACACGTCGCGCACCGTGCTCGGCCAGCTCAACGCGCAGTTCCAGAACCTGCTCTCCGGCTTTCCCGGTGCCGGGACGGACCTCAACACCGCCGACAACGTCGGCGTGAACTCGACCTTCATCCATTCCAGCGCGACCTACTACGGCCTGTTCGCGCTCGATACCTTCAACGTCACCAAGGCGCTCGCGGTGACGGCCGGCGCCCGCTACAACGTCGCCAACATCACGGTCGCCGACGTCTCCGGGGCTGACCCCGAGCTGAACAGCGCCCACAATTACGACCGCATCAACCCGGTCTTCGGCGCGACCTATTCGTTCTCGCGCGCGCTCAACGTCTACGCCGGCTATTCCGAGGCCAACCGCGCGCCGACCCCGCTCGAAAGCGAGTGCGCCGATCCGAATCGGCCCTGCATTCTCGAGACCGCGCTGGTGTCGGACCCGCGGCTCAACCAGGTCGTGTCGCACACTATCGAGGCCGGTGCGCGCGGCATCTATCAGCTGCCGCCGGCGTATGGCGGTGCGCTGACCTACAAGGCCGGCTACTACCGGATCAGCACGACCGACGACATCATCAGCGAGCCCAGCGCGATCACCGGCCAGGGCTACTTCGTCAACGCGCCGGAGACGCTGCGTCAGGGTGCGGAGGTCGGGCTGACCTACACCAAGGACGATTTCTCGATCTACGGCAATTATGCTCTGGTCGATGCTACGTATCAATTCAGCGCGGCGTTCTCATCGCCGAACAATCCGTTTTCCGACAACAACGGCAACATCCAGGTGACACCCGGCGACCACATCCCGGGTATCCCGCGCAACCTCGGCAAGGCCGGCTTCGAATATCGCGTCACGCCCCGCCTCACAATCGGCGCCGACGCCACGATCGTCGGCAGCCAGTTTTTCGTGGCCGATGATTCCAACCAGAACCCCAAGCTGCCTGGCTATTATTTCATCAACACTCATGCGAGCTACGCTCTGACGGATCACGTCCAGATCATCGGCATCATCAACAACATCACCAACAATCACTACGCCACCTACGGCACGTTCTACGATACGGGTACGTCAGCCGCCAACGTCAACGCGACGCTTGCCAACAACATGGGCGGCAACGCCAACGCACTGACGGTGGCGCAGCCCCTCTCGGTCTACGGCGGCATCAAGGTGTCCTTTTGAAGCTTCCGCTCGCAAGCGAAACGCGACCTTGGGAAGGCCGCCGCAGGAGCTTCTTACTACGGGTGAAACTGAGCCTACCGTCGGGAGTGCGCCCGGGCCAAGCGTCGATTTTGGCTTCGGCGGCGCTCGCCGGCTGACACCGCGTTCGAGGCGCGCGATCGTCGCGTCGGTGAACTGATCATGGCCTGCAGCTTTCGCCCCACTGAGGTCGCGAGTTCCTCGGCATCGACGCGCTCTTCCGCCGGCTGGCCGCCTTGCCCGGCGGCACCATATCGGAACGATGGCACCCCCGATCATCTTCGATACGCGCCTGGCGCGCCGCCGGCTCGCCCGGGCCGGCACCGCCCCGGCGGAGTTCCTGCTCGCGCGTGCCGCCGACGACATCGTCGAGCGGCTCGGTGCGGTGCGGCGCCGCTTCGCCCGCATCGCCGACATCGGCACGCCGGGCCCGGTGCTCGCGAGGTCGCTCGCCTCCGCCTACCCTGACGCTCGGGTCGTCCGCGTCGCGCCGCTCGACGGCGACGTGCGGGGCGACCTTGAGGCGCTGCCGCTTGCCCACGCGAGCCTCGATCTCGCGACCTCCGCCCTGGCGTTGCAGAGCGTCAACGACCTGCCCGGCACGCTGGCCCAAATCCGCGCGGCGCTGGCGCCCGACGGGCTCTTCGTCGGCGCACTCGTCGGCGGACGCACCCTGCACGAGCTGCGCACCGTGCTGACCGAGGCCGAGACGACCGTCAGCGGCGGCACCAGCCCGCGGGTGTCGCCGTTCGCCGACGTGCGCGACATGGGCGGGCTGCTGCAGCGCGCTGGCTTCGCCCTGCCCGTCGCCGACAGCGAGACGCTCACCGTGCGCTACGCCAACCTGTTCGCGCTGATGGCCGACCTGCGTGCCATGGGCACCACCAACGTGCTCGCCGCGCGCTCGCGCCGGCCGACGCCGCGCGCGCTGTTCCTGGAGGCAGCCCGGCTCTACGCCGCCCGCTACGCCGATGCCGACGGCCGCATTCGCGCGACCTTCGAGATCGTGTCGCTGGCGGGCTGGGCACCGCATCCCTCGCAGGCCAAGCCCGCCCGGCGAGGCTCGGCCGACGTCAGTCTCGCCGACGTGCTCGGACGGCCGCTCCCATCCTGAGCGGGCCCGCCCGCGACCTCGAAGGGGGTCGAGACCGTGGCGCCCAAGCCACGCGCGGCAAATAAAACCCTCTGAGCGAGCCGCCTCAGCCATTGCTCGGCCGCGCAAAGGCTTCGGCATGCACTCCCGATTGCCGTTTCTTCCCTGTACGGAGCCGGTATCCAGGCGCGAAAGAAACCGGCGACCTGCCCAAGACGGCATCAACCCTGATCGCAACGGACGATTGCGTGCCCTGTCGAATGCGCAATAGGTTCTTATTTGTAAAGGCGTTGCGGGGGCTGCGTCATGGCCGGCATTTTTGACTTGAAGAAGGGAGCGTTCGACAGCTCCGAGGCCGGGCGCCTCTATAAAGCCTACGACATCGCGCTGCATGGTCTGCGCGCGACGACGCACGACCTCGATCAGGCCGCGGTGCACCGGCTGGCGCGCTCGATCGTCAAGGTCGCGCGCACCGAGCCGGACTGCCTCAATAACGACGGCACGATCGACCCCGTGCGCCTTGCCCAGCGCGCCATTCTGCGCATGCTGCAGCTGAGTGCTCCGCCGCGGAGCGCCGCCGCTCCGGAGGAGACGCTGCCCGCAGAGCGACCGCGGCGCAAGCCTCGCCAGGGCGAGGACGAGAACGGCGCATCCGCCGACAGCACCTCTCGGATCATCAGGAACATCTTCGACCGCACCAACTTCGCCAAGCTCTGAGTCGCAGTTAGAGCCCGAGTTCGGTGAGACCAGGGAAGTCGTCGGGACGCCGGGCGCCTCCCCAGGTAAACTTGCGAGCGCCCGCATCGATCGGCACGTCGTTGATCGAGGCCTGGCGCTTGCGCATCAAGCCATTCGAGGCGAACTCCCACTGTTCGTTGCCGTAGGAGCGGTGCCATCGGCCCTCGGCATCGTGCCACTCGTAGGCGAAACGCGCGGCGATGTGGTCGTCGGCGAAGGCCCAGACTTCCTTGATCAGCCTGTACTCCAGCTCCCTGGCCCATTTGCGGGTCAAAAAGGCGACGATGGCGGCGCGCCCGCTGAAGAACTCGTCGCGATTTCGCCACTCGGAATCCTCGGTGTAGGCCAGCGCCACCTTCTGCGGATCGCGGCCGTTCCAGGCGTCCTCGGCGCCGCGCGCCTTCTTGGCCGCGCTGTCCTTGTCGAAAGGGGGAAACGGCGGACGGCTCTCGCTCATGCGACTTCTCCTGCAAGCTGCGACCCCGAAGGTGGAGCGGGTCGCCGCGCCGACAAGCAAGTCCGACGCCGCGCCCATCCCGCTATGGCACAGCAGGGCCGGCGCTACGGGTAACCCTCTCTCAAGGCCGTCCGGCAATAAAGGGGAACCGTGTCGGGGGAGTTGAGACAGCATATGAGGCGTTCGGGCACCAAATGGGCGTTGAGCGTCGTCGCGCCCTGGTGCCTGGCGGTGGGGCTGCTGGTCTCCATCACCGCCGATGCCGGCCAGCCGATTGCGGTGGGAGGCTCGCTCGCCGCGCTGTCCGCCCACGCGGTGCAGGAACCCGACGATCTCGTGCCGTTGCAGAGCGCCGCACTGACCGGCGACTTCGGCCATTTCGGCCTCATGCGTCCGGCCGTGACGCCGGTCGGCTTTGAACTCGGCCGCGCCCAGGAATTCCGCAAGGTCACCGACGAGATCGAGCCGCGCCGGGACCGCAAGCGCGGCGTCATTGCCTCCGCGATGCCCGAAATCGACCGCAGCCACAAGGGCGAGCCGGCGATCGGCCTGCGCCCGACGTTCGACACGCGCCTGCGCCGCCCCGGCGGCATCCCCGCGCTGCAGCAGAGTCAGATGCTGGCGCCGCACGATGACGCCATGCCTGCCGCAGGCTTTTCGCTCGGCGACGGCGGCGACCCGCTCGACGGCGCCACCAGCTTCGCTCCCTGGGCGGCCGGCGAGGACATGCAGGACGCCAGCGACGCCGCGCGCGACGCTTCCGCCGCCGTGACGATGCGCCCGGCGGCGCTGAAGGAGCGGCTGGCGCAGGGCGCCACGCCTGCCTTGTCGAGCGCGGACGAGCTCTCCTCGACGACGCCGACGCCGGCCGACGGCGAGCCGGTCGCGATGAACCTCCGGCTGCCCAATGCCTCCGTCGTGCCGCAGGTCGCTGGGCGGCCGAATTACGCCGCCTTGCTTGTCGGCGACCACGGCACGCGCGAGCGCAGGTGCCTCGCCGAGGCGGTCTATTTCGAGGCCCGCTCGGAGCCCGAGGAAGGCCAGGCGGCGGTGGCCCAGGTGGTGTTGAACCGCGCGACCTCGGGCCTCTACCCCGCCTCGATCTGCGGCGTGGTCTACCAGAACCGCACGCACTACAAGGCGTGCCAATTCTCCTTCGCCTGCGAGGGCAAGTCGCTGCGCATCACCGAGGCCGACTCCTGGCACACCGCGACGCGGATCGCCGACGCCGTCATCGGCGGCCAGACCTACCTATCTGAGGTCGGCGGCGCCACGCACTACCACGCCAACTACGTGCGCCCGGGCTGGGCCCGGCGCCTCGTCAAGATGGACGTGATCGGCCACCACGTCTTCTACAAGTTGCGTGGCAGCCAGACCTGACGACGGCGTGATACGCACCCTTACAGGCGACAGAGACCATTCTGCCGAACGGTTCCCTCCTCTTGTACCTTTGGGCAATGCCGTTCGCTCGCCAGGCCATTTAGAAAGCTCTTAAGGGCGGGTCGCGACACGAATCCGCCCGTGCGCCGCATGTGCATGCGCGCCATCGACGAGGGAGGGCACACACCATGTCATTCAGAGAAGGTCTTCTGGCCGCCGCGGGCGCGATTGCGCTGACGGTTGCCTTTGCCGCGCCGGGCCTGGCGCAGGATGCCGCCAAGCCGACGGCCGACGAGGGCGACAAGGCCGCCCCGGCTGCCGCCGACAAGGGTGGCGTCACCGACGCCATGATCATCGCCGGCACCAAGAACCCCGGCGAAGTGCTGAGCTACGGCATGGGCCCGGAGGCGCACCGCTTCTCGCCGATCAAGACGATCAACAAGCAGAACATCAAGGGCCTGATCCCGGCTTGGTCGTTCTCGTTCGGCGGCGAGAAGCAGCGCGGCCAAGAGAGCCAGGCGCTCATCTATGACGGCGTGATCTACGTCACCGGCTCCTACAGCCGCGCCTACGCCGTGAATGCACACACCGGCGAGAAGATGTGGGAGTACGACGCCCGCCTGCCCGAGGGCATCCTGCCGTGCTGCGACGTCGTCAACCGCGGCGGCGCGCTCTACGGCAATAAATTCATCTTCGGCACGCTGGACGCCAAGCTCGTCGCGCTCGACATCAAGACCGGCAAGGTCATCTGGAAGAAGACCATCGACGATTTCAAGGCCGGCTATTCCTACACCGCCGCCCCGCTGATCGTGAAGAACATGGTCATCACCGGCGTCTCCGGCGGCGAGTTCGGCGTGATCGGCAAGGTCCAGGCCCGCAACGCCGACACCGGCGAGCTGATGTGGAGCCGCCCGGTCATCGAGGGCAACATGGGCCAGCTCAACGGCAAGGACTCGACGGTCACCGGCAAGACCAACGCGACCTGGCCGGGCGATACCTACAAGTTCGGCGGCGGCGCCACCTGGCTCGGCGGCACCTACGATCCCAAGCTGAACCTGATCTATTTCGGCGCCGGCAACCCCGGCCCGTGGAACAGCTGGCTGCGCCCGGGCGACAACAAGTGGTCGGCCTCGCGCATCGCGCTCAACCCCGACAACGGCGAGATCGTCTGGGGCTTCCAGACCACCCCCCACGACGGCTGGGATTTCGACGGCGTCAACGAGTTCGTGCCCTTCGACATGCAGAAGGATGGCAAGACGATCAAGGCCGGCGGCACCGCCGACCGCAACGGCTTCTTCTACGTCCTCAACCGCGAGAACGGTAAGTTCATTTCGGGCACGCCGTTCGTTTCGAAGATCAACTGGGCCAAGGGTATCGATAAGGACGGCCGTCCCGAGTACATCGACGAGAACCGCCCGGGCGACCCGACCACGGAGAAGAAGGGCAAGACCGTGTTCGCCGTGCCGGCCTTCCTCGGCGCCAAGAACTGGATGCCGGTTTCCTATGACGACCAGACCAAGCTGTTCTACATTCCCTCCAACGAGTGGGGCATGGACATCTGGAACGAGCCGATCGCCTACAAGAAGGGCGCGGCGTTCCTCGGCGCCGGCTTCACCATCAAGCCGGTCTTCGACGACCACATCGGTTCGCTGAAGGCGCTGGATCCGGCCACCGGCAAGATCGTCTGGGAGTACAAGAACAAAGCGCCGCTCTGGGGCGGCGTGCTGAGCACCTCGGGCGGCCTCGTCTTCACCGGCACGCCCGAAGGTTTCCTCAAGGCCTTTGACGCCAAGACCGGTGAGGAAGTCTGGAAGTTCCAGGTGGGGACCGGCATCGTCTCATCGCCGGTGACCTGGACGCAGGACGGCGAGCAGTGGATCGGCGTTGCGGCCGGCTGGGGTGGCGCCGTGCCGCTTTGGGGTGGCGAGGTCGCCAAGTCGACCGCCGGCATCAACCAGGGTGGTTCGTTCTGGGCCTTCCACCTGCCCAAGAGCGTCGCGTCCAAGTAGGTTTCAGAGCGGGGCTTAGTGCCTCACCGTCCGCAAGTCGGACCCCACGGCGCTTCCGCGACGTGGGGTTTGCTTTATGTTACGCGGCTCGACTATCGAGCCACCGATGCATTTCCTGATCGTCGACGATCACCCGCTCTACCGCGAGGCCCTGCGCGGCACCGTCCTCATCGCCTATCCCGACACCCGGGTGGAGGAAGCGGGATCGATCGCCGCCGCCTGCGAGGTCCTGCAGGAGGCCCGCGACGTCGACCTCGTGATGCTCGATCTCTCGATGTGCGACGTCAGCGGCTTCGACGGGCTCATGACCCTGCGCAAGCGCTTTCCGGCACTGCCGATCCTGGTGGTGTCCGGGCTCGACGAGCCGCGCATCGTCGCCGAGGTGATGCGCTACGGTGCCGCCGGCTTCGCCCCTAAATCCTCCGACAAGGCGGCGCTGTCCGGCGCCATCGCCGCCGTGCTGCGCGGCGAGCTCGCCTTTCCGCGCTCCGCACGTCACGCCGCCACCAACGGCAAGGCTCCCGGTCAGCCGGACCTCGCCGCGCGCATCCGCCAGCTGACGCCGCAGCAATTGCGCGTGCTGGTGATGATCCGCCAGGGCAAGCTCAACAAGCAGATCGCGCACGAGCTCAGCGTCGGCGACTCGACCGTGAAGGCTCACGTCTCCGAGATCCTCCGCAAGCTCGGCGTCATGAGCCGCACCCAGATCGTGATCGAGACCGCCGCCCTCAATTTCGATCGGCCGGCATAAGTGTTCGGCGCCGATCCGCTCATCGTCACCGCGCATCTCGACGACCGCGCCTTCACCGTGCTCGACGCCCTGCGTCGGAAGAATTTCCCGAGCAAGCTGAACAGGATCCCGGCGCACGTCAGCTTGTTCCACAAGCTGCCTGGCGAGGAGATCGATGCCGTGCGCTCCATTTTGGCCACGACGTGCGGCGCGACTCGGCCCTTCGCCATGGCACCCTCGGAGCTGCGCTCGCTCGGCCGTGGCGTCGCCATCGCCTATCGCTCGCCGGAGCTGGAGGCGCTCCGCCGGCAACTCGCGGAACGCTGGGCGGGCTGGCTGAGCGCGCAGGACCGCCAGGGTTTCCGCGCCCACGTCACCGTGCAGAACAAGGTTGAGCCGGCTGTCGCACGCGCCCTGCTCGAGGTCATGCGCGAGGGCGCCGAGCCGCCGACCTGCCAGGTAGAGGGTCTCGACCTATGGCATTACCGCGGCGGTCCCTGGGAGCACGTCGAGACCTGCCGCTTCAGCACGGCAGCCGCTTAGCCGCCCCGACCAGCACGCGTCCTTGGCAGGGAGATAAAGCGGTATGCCGTCGAAAGACGGGGCTGCGACGGAGGACACCACCCTTGGCAAGACGCGGTATGCGGTTGACACCACAGCCCGCATCACAGAGACGCTACGCCGTAACGTCGGATGCCCAATGCCGGCGGACAAACTCTGGAGGAACATTTTCATGGCCGTAATTTCCGGCGACGGCGTCTTCTCTCACGTGTTCCTCCCGGCAAAGGATATCGCCACCTCGTCCAAGTTCTACGATGCGGCGCTGACGCCGTTGGGCGTGAAGAACATGGGTCCCTTCGGCGACAGTGGCTGGATCCTTTACGGCAAGGACAAGCCTGCCTTCCTCATCGCCACGCCCGGCAACGGACAGCCGGCGACGAGCAACGGCGTGACGATCGGCTTCGCGGCCGCGACCACTGCCGACGTCGATGCCTTTCATAAGGCCGGGCTCGCCAACGGCGGCTCCGACGAGGGCGCGCCCGGCGCGCGCAGCCATCTGCCCGGCGCCTATGCCGCCTACCTCCGCGACCCGGCCGGCAACAAGATTTGTACCTACACCTTCACCGAGTAGCCTGGTCGCACAGCGGCCTTTCTTGAGTGAGCCTTGACTCCCTCCCCGTTGATAAGTCGAGGAGGGGTTCATCTCGGGCACCGTGGCGGCGGAGCCCTGCAGAATTGATCGCAAGCATGCCGGCATCCCGCGCAGCGACCGTATTCGCTTGGCTGGGGAGAAGCCCGTGATGAAGATCATCGGCCTCGCAGCCTGGAGCGGTGCCGGCAAGACCACGCTGATGGTCAAGCTCATCCCGCGGCTCGTCGCGCGCGGCCTTTACGTATCGACGATCAAACACGCCCATCACGCCTTCGATGTCGACAAGCCCGGCAAGGATTCGTGGGAGCACCGGCAAGCCGGTGCACGCGAGGTGCTGGTCGCCTCGGCGGCGCGCTTCGCCTTGATGCACGAGCTGCGCGGCGCGGCCGAGCCCGACCTCGGCACGCTGCTGGGCCGGCTCTCGCCTTGCGACCTCGTGCTGATCGAGGGCTTCAAGCGCGACCCTCACCCCAAGATCGAGGTGCACCGCGCCGCCATCGGCAAGCCGTTCCTGTTCCCCGACGATCCCGCCATCGTCGCGGTGGCGAGCGATGGGCCGCCGCCGTCGTCTCTGCCTCACGTGTCCCTCGACGATGTCGAAGCCGTCGCGGCGATCGTGCTGGAGCACGCGGTGCCGATCGAAGCCTTACGGCGGCAGCTTGCCGCGATCGCGGGGGCACCGAGCTGCTGAGGCGTTCACCGTTCGATCAAACCGATTGAGCCTGGCGAGACCACCGTTCGCGGGATCGCTCGCGCGGGACTGCCGACCACCGTGGCGCCGACCGGCACGTCGCGCGTGACGATGCTGCCGGCCCCTACGATCGCGTCGTCTCCCACCGTGACGCCGGGCAGGATCATCGCTCCGGCACCGATCCACACGTTGGCGCCGATCGTGACGGGCCTGCCGCTTTCCAACATCTGCCGGCGCTGCGCGGGGTCGCGCGGGTGGTCGGCGGCGAGGATCTGCACGCCCGGGCCGATCTGCGTCAGCGCGCCGATGGTGACGGCGCAGACGTCGAGGACCACGCAGTTGAAGTTCATGAAGACGCCGTCGCCCAGCGTCAGGTTGAAGCCGTAGTCGATGAAGAAGGGCGGACGCACGTTGACCCCGGTGCCGACCGCGCCGACGATCTCGCGCAGCATGGTCTCGCGCTGTGGCACGGTGGCGGCGAAGCTGGCGTTGTAGCGCCCGCACCAGGCGATCGCCTCGGCCGAAAGCGCCGCGAGCTCGGGATCGTCGGCGCGATAGAGCTCGCCGGCGAGCATGCGCTGCTTCTGGATGAGTGGCATCACCGGCTGTCGCGAAAGCCCAGCTCGACCACTGTCCAAGCCACGACGATCGCCAGCACGACATCGAGCGCGATCACGTAGGGCAGCACGATCACGTCCGGCGTCTGGTCCCGGATGAAGAGCAGGGAGGCGGCGAGAAAGACGAATAGCGGGACAAGACCGGCGAGCGCCGTTGGGCGGCCGATGTCGCGCAGCCGCTTGATCGACAGCATGGTATAGCAGATCGCCAGCAGGATCAGCGCGAAGGCGTAAAGGATCACGTAGGTGAAGGCTGCCACCGTGACCCAGCGGATGAAGGCCTCGGTCTTGAGGTCGTGCTGAGCGTAGGGGCGCAGCAGCAGCCAGCCGACCGTCAGCGCCACCGCCACGGCGGCGATCCAGCCGGCGTGGTAGCGCCACGTCGCGGCATCGATGCGGCCGGCGTCCTGCCGGAACAGAAAGCGCGCGCGGGATGGCGACCGGGCCTTGCCCTCGAGGCTCACGTGCGCAGCAGGTCGTTGATCGCGGTCTTCTCGCGGGTGCGGGCGTCGACCGTCTTGACGATGACGGCGCAATAGAGCGACGGGCCGGGCGTGCCGTCAGGCAGCGGCTTGCCCGGAAGGTTGCCCGAGACCACCACGGAATAGGGTGGCACGAAGCCCATGTGCACCTGCCCGGTCTCGCGGTCGACGATCTTGGTCGAGGCGGAGATGAAGGTCCCCATCGCGATCACCGCGCCGCGGCCCACCACCACGCCCTCGACCACCTCCGAGCGGGCGCCGATGAAGCAATCGTCCTCGATGATGGTCGGGTTGGCCTGCAGCGGCTCGAGCACGCCGCCGATGCCGACACCGCCGGAGAGGTGAACGTTCCTGCCGATCTGGGCGCAGGAGCCCACCGTCGACCAGGTGTCGACCATGGTGCCGCTGTCGACGTAGGCGCCGAGGTTCACGAAGGACGGCATGAGGATCACGTTGGGCGCGATGTAGGCCGAGCGCCGCACCACGCAGTTCGGCACGGCGCGGAAGCCGGCCTTGCCGAATTCGGCCGCGCCCCAGCCCTCGAATTTGGAGGGCACCTTGTCCCACCAGGTCGAGCCGCCGGGACCGCCGGAAATCGGCGCCATGTCGTTGAGGCGGAAGGAGAGCAGCACCGCCTTCTTGAGCCATTGCTCGACGTGCCAGGCGCTCGCGCCCTCGCCGCCGGGCGCCCGCGTCGCCACCCGCAGCGCGCCGGTGTCGAGCAGGCCGAGCGCCTCGTCCACGGCCGCGCGAACGCTGCCACCGGTGCCGCTGTCGATCGAGGCGCGATCGCGGAAGGCCGCCTCGATGGTCTCGGCGAGATGGTCGTGGGACATGGGCTCGGGAGTTCGTCGCTGAGGGTCGGGGCGCGACGATGTCGGCTGCGGAGTCGGCGGTGTCAACCGCTCAGGCCGGCACCAGCGCCGGCTCGGGGATCGCGACGGGCACGTCCACCACCTCGTCGGTCCAAACCTTGAAGTCGGTGAGGTCGTGCGGTCCAAAGGAGGCGATGAGCGGGATGTCGGCGGCGTCGCGACCTCGCGCGACGGTGATGCGGCCGATGCGCGGCACGTTGTGGCGGGCGTCGAAAATGAACCAGCGGTGGTCGAGGTAGGCCTCGAACCAAGCGTTGTAGTCCTCGTGCAGCGGGTCGGACGGGCGGCCGATGTTGCCCATGAAGCCGTTGGCGTACCGCGCCGGGATGTTCATCGCTCGGCAAAGCGCGACGGCGAGATGCGCAAAGTCGCGGCACACGCCGACGCGCTCCTCGAAGGCTTCGTGGGCGGTGCGCGTGGTGCGGGCAAATTCGTAGCCGAAGGTCATGTGGCGCTCGACGAAGTCGCAGATCGCCTGCACGCGCGACCAGCCGCGCTCGGTATGGCCGAACAGCTGCCACGCCACGCCCGAAAGGCGATCGACCTCGCAGTAGCGGCTGCCGATGAGAAAGGTGAAATACTCCGAGGGCAGCTCCTCCAGTGGCACCTCGCGGGCGTCGTGCGCGACCTCTTGCGGGGAACCATCGCATTTGTAGACGCAGTCGCGCGTCATGCGGGTGATGCCTGCCGGCGCCAGGAAGCGGCGCACGTCGTTGCCGAAGGCATCGGTGAAGGTCATGGTCTCGAGCGCCGGCGTGGTGACCAGCCGGCCCATGGTGGCGACACGGTGCGCCACGTCGGGGTGGGCGTCGAGCTGAGTCAGCACGACGACCGGCATCGCGCAGAAGAAGGCGAGGTCGTAGCCGTAGCGGATGAGCATCGCCGGAGCCGAATGTGAGAGCCCACATTGGGTATGGCAAAAACGTGGCCGGCGACAGAGCCGCAGTGCCACACCGGTTGGGATCTCGATGCGGGATGGTCGGACTGCCAACGAAGAGCGCCTTGAGGGGCGCCTTTCAGCACTTGTTCACGCGGTCGTGGTGTTGGGATCGATGGCTTCGCGCGAGCCGCCGTCGCGGAGCCGCCAGTGCCCGCTTCCGCTTCGCGCGACATAGGTGACGCGTCGCCCGCATCGCCACGACATCTCCTCCGTTTCGCCGAAGCGACCTACGATACTCGCCACCATTGGCGTCTTGCCCTTCTCCAACGCCGATCCACCTGGGGTCGAACCAAACCGAGAGCTTAACCATGATCGAAGACCGCAAGCTGTGGCGGCTGCGCCGGCGCCCGCAAGGCACGATCCGGGACGGCGACCTCGAGTTCCTGACCGAGACGCTGCCGGAGCCGAAGGACGGCGAGTTCCTGCTCGAGGTGCTCTACCTCTCGCTCGACCCGACCAACCGCATCTGGATGAGCGACATGCGCCAGTACATGCCGCCGGTGCCGCTCGACGCGCCGATGCGCGGCGGCGTCGCGGGGCGGGTGGTGACGAGCCGCAAGCCGGGGGTCGCCGAAGGCGGGATCTGGTTCGGGCTCGGCGAATGGGCCGACCACATCGTCACCGACGGCACCGGCTACGTGAAGGCGCAGGTGCCCGAAGGTCTACCGCTGTCGGTCGCCTACGGCGTCTTCGGCCTTGTCGGCCCGACGGCCTATTTCGGCCTGCTCGAAGTGGGGCAACCGAAAGAGGGCGACACGCTGGTGGTCTCGGCCGCCTCGGGCGGCGTCGGCCAGATCGTCGGGCAGATCGGCAAGATCAAAGGCTGTCGCGTCATCGGCATCGCCGGCGGTCCCGACAAGTGCCGCACGCTGGTCGAGGAGTACGGGTTCGACGCGGCTATCGACTACAAGAACGAAAATGTCGGCAAGCGGCTCGACGCGCTAGCGCCGAAAGGCGTCGACATCAACTTCGAGCAGGTCGGCGGCCAAGTCATGGAGGCCGTGATGAGCCGCATGGCGCGCTTCGGCCGGATGCCACTCTGCGGCATGATCTCGGGCTACAACGCGGAGAAGCCGGGCGGCGGTCCCAGCACGTTCCCGCTGATCCTGATGGAGCGCATCAAGGTGCAGGGCTTCATCGTCTTCGATTTCCAGGAGAAGTTTCCGGCCATGATGCAGGAGCTTGGCGGCTGGATCGTCGAAGGGCGCATCAAGACCGCGCAGGACGTGCGGCCGGGATTGGATCGGGCACTCGAATACCTCGACCTGCTCTACACCGGCGGCAACCACGGCAAGCTGCTGTGCGAGGTGTCGCCCGACGCCGCCAGCCTATGACGCGACCATCCGAGCGCGCAGTTTGTGCTTGAAGATCTTTCCCGTGTCGGAACGGGGAAGATCGGCGACGATCTCGACGCGGTCCGGACGGCGCGCCCGGTCGGTGAGCGCCTCGCGGATCGCCTCGGGGTGAAGGCCCGCGCCCGGCAGCGGCTCGACGCAGGCGCAGACGATGTCGCGGCCGTCCGGGCCAGGCAGGCCGAATACGGCGCAATCGGCGACGTCGGGCAGGCCGAGAATGTCGGCCTCGATCTCGGCCGGCACGACGGTCTCTTGGCCGACGTGGATAAGGTTGCGGCCGCGGTCGTGCAGGTAGAGGTAGCCGTCGCCGTCGAGGTAGCCGACGTCGCCGGCCGTGACGAGATCGCCGCGTCCGACGGCGTCGCGATCGGCGTCGCGGCCGAGATAGGTAAAGCGGTGCAGGCTCGCCGAGCCGGCATAGATCATGCCGGTCGCGCCAGCCGGCACGGGACGGCCCGCCTCGTCCAGCACGGCAAGGGCGATGCCGGACAGGGCGCGGCCGACGCTGCCGGCGTGGCTCGCCGCGTCGGCGCTGTCGGCGAGCGTCAGCAGCCCGGTCTCGGTCGACCCATAATACTCATGAACGATCGGACCCCAGGCCGCGATCGCCTCGGCCTTGAGCGCCGGCGGGCAGGGCGCGGCGCCGTGCACGATGTGGCGCAGCGAACCGGTCTCGTGCCGTCTGGGTAGCCGCAGCATGCGCATCATCATCGCCGGCGAGAGATGCACGTGGGTGACGCCGTGCCGGGCGATCAGCGCCAGCGCCTCCGCTGCCTCGAAGCGCGGCATCAGCACGATGTCGGCGCCGGCGGCGAGCGCCCGTCCGGCGAAAGCCCGCGGCACGGAATGCGAAAGCGGCCCCGTGACCAGCGCCACCGAGTCACCAGGCTTGTCGAAGCCGTAGACCCGCTGCGCCTTGCTTGGTCCCGTTGCGTTTCTCTCGGAGCGCGAGCCGGCGCGGCGCACGCCTTTCGGCCGTCCCGTCGAGCCCGAGGTGTAGCTCAGCGTTGGCGCCGAACCTGGCGGCTCGCCCGACATCGCCGCGTGCGCGGCAAGCCATGCGTCCCATTGCGGCGCGTCGAAGGCTTCGGCTAGCCCGGCCTCGACGTAAGCCGGCGTCGGCACGGCGAAGACGCTGAGTTCCGCCGGCAGCCGACCTCGAAGCGGCGCGAGCAGGTCGGCATGGGCGATCAGCTCCCGTGCGGCGCAATCGCGCAGCACGAATAGCAGGTCGTCCTCGTCCATTTGGCGGTCGAGCGGCACCGCCGCCGCTCCGAGCAGAGCGGCAGCTCGCTGCGCCTCGAACACCGCGACGTCGTTGTGCAGCAGCAGCGCCACCGCATCGCCCAGCCCGACGCCCATCCCGGCGAGCCCCGTGGCAGCGCGCCGCGCACGCGCCTCGACTTCGGCGTGCGTGCGCACGGAAGCTCCGGCGACGATCCGTGGCGAGCGCTTCATCATGTCGTCCGTCGCGTGCAAGCCACGCGCCGGGATAGTGCCGCCGCCAAGCTCTGCTATAAGCCGGTGCGTGACGGAGTGGGTATGAGTTCGCAAGACACTGTGGAGGCGACGCCGCTGGCGCTGCTGCGCCCGCATGCCAAGCTGGTCGCCGCCTGCTTCCTCGGCTGGTTCCTCGACGCCTTCGATCAGGTCGCGCTGCTGCTGGTGCTGCCGGCCGTCGGCGCGCATTTCGGCGTGTCGCTGGCGATGATGGGCTTGGTATTGGCGGCCCAAAGCGTCGGGCGCGTCGCCGGCAACATCGGCTGGGGCTGGCTCGCCGACCGCTACGGCCGCAAGCTCACCTTCATGATCGGCGTGATCTGGTTCGCCGCCTTCTCCGGCATGACCGGCTTGGCCTGGTCCTACGCCGCGCTGACCGTGATCCAATTCTTCTTCGGCATCGGGTTTGGCGGCGAGTGGACCGCTTCGGCGTCACTGCTGATGGAGAGCGTGCCCGAGCGCGCCAAGAAGGTCGCCTCCTCCTTGATGATGGCCGGCTACGAGTTCGGCTTCTTCGCGGCGTCGGCCACCAATGCGCTGCTGGTGCCGCATTTCGGCTGGCGCGCGCTGTTCTTCGTCGGCGTGGCGCCGGCGGTGCTGGCAGTCTTCATCCGCCGCGGCATTTCGGAGAGCCCGGTGTGGCTGCGCGGTCAGGAGCGCCGCGCGCACGAGCCCCCCGGGCACAAGCGGGACGCGCCGCGCTTCCGAATGGACTATCCCGCCTGGCAGGCCTGTCTCTTCATGGCCGCGCTGCAGTTCCAGACCGCCGCGCTCTACACCTTCTACCCGACGCTGCTGAAGACGGTGCATGGTTTCGGCGACACCCGCGTCTTCTATGCCGTGGCCGTGTATTCGCTGGGCTCGATCATCGGCAAGCTGACGATCGGTCAGGTCGCCACGCGCATCGGAGAGCGAGCCACCATCTACGGCTGCCTCGCCATCACGCTGCTTGGCATAGTGCCCTTCGCCGCCTCGTCGGCGCTGTGGGCGGTGCTCGTCACCGCCTTCGTCGTCGGCGGATCGTCATCGGGCGTGTTCGGCCTGGTGCCGGCCTATCTGTCGCCACGCTTCGCCGATGCCGTGCGCTCTTTCGGGATGGGGCTGGCCTACGCGGTAGCCGCCGGCTGCCAAGCCATAGCCGTCTACGTGGTGCCCAAGAGCGCGGACGCCGGCCTCGGCTTGCCTACCGCGATCGAGATCTTCGTCGCGATCAGCTCGGTCGGCGTCGCCGCCGCCATCCTGCGCCGACCCCGCAGTCTGCCGGGGACCGTCGAGGTGGGAGTTTGAGCGCGCGAGCCAGCGCTATCCGAACTGCCGCCAGCAGTCCATCGGCGGCCCCTGCTTGTCGAGCACGGCATCGAGCGTGTAGGCGGCGCTGATGAGGGCGAGGTGGGTCAGCGCCTGCGGCGTGTTGCCGAGCTGCTCGCCGCCGGGCCCGATCTCCTCCGAGAACAGCCCGAGGTCGTTGGCGTAGGAGGCCAGCTTCTCGAAGTGCAACCGGGCCCGGCGGATGTCGCCCGAGCGCGCCAGGCACTCGACGAGCCAGAAGCAGCACGGCGTGAAGGCGCCCTCCTCCCCGTCGAGGCCGTCGACGCTGTTGGGACCGGTGACGGTCTCGTAGCGGCGGACCAGCACGTCGGAGGTGAGCTCCCGCTCGATGGCTTTCTGCGTCGATAGCCAGCGCGGGTCCTTGGGCGTGATGAACAGCACCAAAGGCATCAGCAGCGCCGACGCGTCGAGCGTTCGGCCGCCCTTGTACTGAGTGAAGGCGCCGCGCTCCTCGCTCCAAAAATTCGCGTGGATGTCGCGATAGATCAGCGAGCGGTTCCGCTCCCAATCGTCGATGGTTTCGGCCGGCAGCGATCGCTTGCGCGCCATGCGGATGCCCCGATCGAGCGCCACCCAGCACATGAGCCGGGACGACAGGAAGTGCTGGCGTTCGCCGCGGATCTCCCAGATGCCCTCGTCGGGCTGGTTCCAGTTCTTGCCGACCCAATTCAGCGTCTTGGTGATGCGCTCCCACGCACCGTACGTGACCGTGTCACCATACTTGTCGGACAGGTAGCTCGAGTCCATCAAGGCACCGTAGATGTCGAGCTGCAGCTGCGAGGCGGCGGCGTTGCCGATCCGCACCGGCGTCGACTTCCGATAGCCGGCGAGATGATCGAGCGACGCTTCCTCGGCCTGGCTGCTCCCGTCGAGCCGATACAGGATCTGGAACTCGCCGGCCCTGCTCTCGTCGGCGCGCTTGGCGACCCATTCGTTGAAGCGCTTGGCTTCGCCCGTGTAGCCGAGCCGGATCAACGCGAAGGTCGCGAAGGCGGCATCCCGGATCCAGCAGAAGCGATAGTCCCAGTTGCGGCTGCCGCCGGTCTCCTCCGGCAGGCCGAATGTCGCAGCCGCGGCGATCGAGCCGTGTTCGGCCGAGGTGAGCAGCTTCAGAACCAGCGCCGAGCGCATCACGTATTCGCGCCAGTGTCCCTTGTAGGACGAATGCGCCGACCAGCTCTGCCAATAGGAGATGGTCTGCTTGAAAGAGGCTTGGATGAAGTCGTCGGGATCATGGTCGTCGGTCGGCAGCTCGTTGCCGCATTCCAGGACGAAGCTCGCCTGGTCGCCTTCTGCGATGGTGAACGTGGCGGTCGCCGCGCCCTCCTCGCCGACGAGGGCTACGCTGCCGCGTAGACGAAGCGGCCCCGAGCGTCCCGCGGCGTTCGGCGTGAACACCGCCGCATCTCCCGCGAGCTTCACCTGCGGACGCCCGTCGCGCCCGTAGTCGAACCGCGGCTCGCATCGCATGCACATCTCCACGCTTCCGCGGATGCAGGCAACGCGGCGAACGACGGCGCTGCGAGGCCCCTCTTTGGCGAGGATCGGCATGTAGTCCGTCACCTCCATCACCGCGTCATGGTTCATGAAGCGGGTGACGAGCACGTTGGTGTCGGGAATGTAGATCTGCCTCGTCGTCCAGGTCTCTTCGTGGCCGAGGGGGCGGATCGAGAACAGGCCGCCCTTTTCCGGATCGAGCAGGGCGCAGAACACGGTCGGCGAATCGAGGAAGGGGTGGCACAGATAGTCGATGGTGCCGACCGTCGAGACCAGCGCGATCGAACGCAGGTTGCCGATCGCGCCGTGCTCGCTTATGGCGGCGGCTTTGCTTGGCGAGGGCGCGCGTCGAGACTTCAAGTTCACATCGCTTTCAGGGAGGTGCACCTTCGCCGCCTTAGCGAAAGCCAACCGTTGTAAGGGTCAGACCGTCGCGACCGAACCGCCGTCGACGCGGTAGTTGGCGCCGTTCACGAAGGACGCGTTCTTCGAGCAGAGGAACGTAACCACGGCTGCCACCTCCTCCGGCCGCCCGCGGCGCTGCAGCTCCAGCGTCGGTCGCTCCTCCTTAAGGAAGCTCTCGATCGCCTCGTCGAAGCTGGTGCCGTTCTCCTTGGCGCGCTTCTCCATCATCGCGTCGGTCATCGGCGTCGCGATGTAGGCGGGGCTAACCGAATTCACGAGGACGCCGTGCTTCGAGTAGGTCTTGGACAAGCCCTTGGCGAGCGTCAGGATGCCGGCCTTGGCGGCGCAATACGGCAGCTCGTCGGCGTAGGGCTGCTCGGCGTCCTCCGAGCCGAAGAGCACGATGCGGCCGCTCTTGCGCTCGACCATCCCCGGCACGAAGGCGCGGACGACGCGCACGGTCCCCATGAGCAAGATATCGAGCGTCTCGATCCAGCCCTCGTCGCCAATCGTGTGGAAGTCTCCCGTGGCGCCGGTGACTCCGGCGGCGTTGACCAGGAAGTCGACGGCACCGAGCCTGGCCAGGGCTTCGTCCCGCAGGTGATCGACGGACGCCGTGTTCGTCACGTCGACGACGACCCCATGCACTTCGCCCAGCGTCCGCAGCTCGGCGGCGGCTTCTTCGAGACGATCCGGGAACTGGTCGGCGATCACGACGCGAACGCCCTCGCCGAGCAGCTGACGCGCGGTCTCGCGCCCCATGCCGGAGTCGGCGCCCGTAATCACCGCCGCTTTGCCCCTGATGCCGTAGTCCATCCGTCGCGCCTTCCCTTGCAGAGCCTGCGGAACAGGGCTCCTCCGCTTTCGTTGCGGAGCGCGACGGAGGAACACAGGTGACGCTCGATCCCCAGGCCAAGACCGTGCTCGACGAACTCGCCGCCACGGCCGAGCCGATGCCGGCCGACGAGGGCGAATGGCTGCAAGGCTACCGCGAGGAACTCGACGTCATCGTCGAGATGCAGGGGCCGGCGCCGCGATGCCCGACGGTCAAGGCCATGGCCGGCGAGGTTGCGATGCGGCTCTACCGTCCCGCTGGCGCGGCACCACTGCCGACGTTCCTCTTCATTCATGGGGGCGGCTTCGTCGCCGGCTCGCTCGAAAGCTACGACATTCCGCTGCGCCATCTGGCGCTGCGCTCCGGCTGGCAGGTTGCGGCGGTGGATTACCGGCTGGCGCCCGAGCATCCGTTTCCGGCCGCGCCGGACGACTGCTTCGCCGCCTTGCGCGCGCTCCACGACGACGCGACCCTTGGCGCCAGCAGCCAGCCGATAGCGGTCGGCGGCGACAGCGCCGGCGGCCTGCTCGCTGCCGTGATGGCGATGCGCGCTCGCGACGCCGGCCTGAAGTTGGCTCTGCAGGTGCTGCTCTACCCCAATACCGACCTGCGGCCCGGTCCGCTCCATCCATCGCGCGTCGCACACGACGGCATCGTGATCCGCGTCGACGAGCTCTACCGCAGCCTCGATCTCTACGTCGCCGGGCACGACCGTGCCGCCGCCCACGTCTCGCCTCTGCTGGGCGGCGACCTGCGCGGGCTCTGCCCGGCACTGCTCGTCACCAACGAGGTGGATCCGCTGCGCGACGAGGCCGAAGCCTACGGCGAGCGGCTGCGCGAAGCCGGCGTGTCTGTCGAGGCGACCTTGCTCGAAGGCATGATCCACAGCTGCATGCAGCGCGGTGCCCGCATCGACGCCGGCGACGCGCTGATCACCATGGTGGCGGAGCGGCTGCGGCGGCTTCGAGGCTGACTTGTCGGCGGCTCGCGCCTCGCGGCGCGGCACATAGCGTTTTCCGCTTCGCTCGAAGTCGAACCTGCCGTAAGGCTGGCCATTGGTGCAGAGCGCCCGGCGCGTCCGCGCCCAACCGAAAAGCCAATTCCTTGCCCTTTCCCGACACTGCCCCGCCGCTCGCGCGCGCGCTCGCCGCGCACGGCTACGAGGATCCCACCCCGGTCCAGGCCGCCGTGATCGCGTCGGATGCAGCCGGCCGTGACCTCGTCGTCTCCGCCCGCACCGGCTCCGGCAAGACAGTCGCCTATGGGCTCGCGCTTGCCGACACGCTGTTGCGCGGCGAGGAGAAGATGCCGCCGCAAGGGCCGCTGGCCCTAGTGATCGCGCCGACCCGTGAGCTCGCGCTCCAGGTGCAGCGTGAGCTGGCCTGGCTCTACGCCGACACCGGCGCCGTCGTCGCCGCCTGCGTCGGCGGCATGGATGCGCGCGCCGAGCGCCGGCTGCTGGAGCGCGGCGCCCACATCGTCGTCGGCACGCCCGGCCGCCTGCGCGACCACATCGAGCGCCGCGCCTTGAACTTCGAACACCTGCGCGCGGCGGTGCTCGACGAGGCCGACGAGATGCTCGACCTCGGCTTTCGCGAAGACCTTGAGTTCATCCTCGAAGCCACACCCGACGGCCGCCGCACGCTGCTCTTCTCCGCTACCTTACCCAAAGGCATTGTCGCCCTGGCCGGCCGCTTCCAGCGTGACGCGCTGCGGCTCGAGACCGGCGGCCAGGAGCGCGGCCATTCCGACATCGCCTATCGCGTCGTGCGGGTGAACGCCGCCGAGCGCGTCCACGCCATCGTCAACATCTTGCGCGAAAGCGACTCGCCGTCGGCCATCGTGTTCTGCAACACGCGCGACAGCGTCCGCCATCTTTCGGCAATGCTCGGCGAGCGCGGCTTCTCCGCCGTCACGCTGTCAGGCGAGCTCAGCCAGAACGAGCGCAACCACGCGCTCCAGGCTCTGCGTGACCATCGCGCCCGGGTCTGCGTCGCCACCGATGTTGCCGCGCGCGGGCTCGACCTGCCCAACCTCGGCCTGGTGATCCACGCCGACCTGCCGACCGACCCCTCTGTGCTGCAGCACCGCAGCGGCCGCACCGGTCGCGCCGGGCGCAAGGGCGTCTCGATCCTTCTGGCGCCGCCCGCTTCGCAGCGCCGCGCCGAGCGCCTGCTGGCTGGCGCCGGGCTGACGGCGCAGTGGGGCGGCCCACCGAGCGCGGACAGCATCCGCGAGCGCGATAACCAGCGCCTGCTGGCCGAGCCGGTGCTCGCCGACGAGCCCGACGAGGACGATCTCGTCATGGGCCGCCGCCTGCTCGAGGGCGCGCCGGCCGAGCGCATCGCCGCCGCGTTGGTGCGGCTCTACCGCGCCCGCCTGCCCGAGCCGGAGGACGTCGGTGATCCCGGCGGCATGCCGGCACGGGAGAAGGCGGGCCGCGGAGAAGCGCGCGAGCGCCGCGAGACCGGTTATGACCGCAACGCGCCGACCGGCAACGGCGGCGTGTGGTTCCGGCTCTCGGTCGGGCGCAAGATGAACGCCGATCCGAAATGGCTGCTGCCGATGATCTGCAAGCGCGGCAACATCGAGAAGCGCGACGTCGGCGCGATCCGCATCTTCGATCGCGAGACCAAGGTGGAGATCATGCCCCGCGCGGCGGAAGGATTCGAGGCTGCCGTCGCCGTCCCCGGACCCAAGGGCGACAACGTCGCCTTCGAGCGCACCACCGCGCCGGGCGGAGTCGACGCGGCAGGGCCGCGGCCGAAGGCGCGCGAGGGCGAGCGACCGCAACCGAAGAACAGGGTGCGCCGCGCGGCGGGGTAGGGATGGCACTTGCGCGGCAGAATGCCGGCACGATCGAGAAGTTCGTTCGCTTGCGGCCGAGTCCCTCAATCCTCAGGCGCGATCATCGTCTCGGGGCGCACGATGCGGTCGAACTCCTCGGCGCTGACGTAGCCGAGCGCCAAGGCCTCTTCGCGCAGCGTCGTGCCGTTCTTGTGCGCCGTCTTGGCAACCTTGGTCGCCTTGTCGTAGCCGATGGTCGGCGCCAGAGCCGTGACCAGCATCAGCGAGCGCTCGAGCAGCGCCTTGATCTGCCCCTCGTTGGCCTGCAGCCCCTCGACGCAATGCTCGCGGAACGAGTCCGCGGCATCGGCCAGCAGGCCGACGCTTTCCAGGAAGGCGAAGGCGATCACCGGCTTCATCACGTTTAGCTCGAACTGACCCTGGCTCGCGGCGAAGGCGACGGTGGTCTCGTTGCCCATCACGCGGGCGCAGACCATGGTCATGGCCTCGACCTGCGTCGGGTTGACCTTGCCCGGCATGATCGAGGAGCCCGGCTCGTTTTCTGGCAACAGAAGCTCGCCGATGCCGGATCGCGGGCCCGAGCCGGCGAGGCGAATGTCGCAAGCGATCTTGTAGAGCGCGGCGGCGAGCGAGTTCAGTGCGCCGTGGGCGAAGGAAAGCGCGTCGTGCGAGGCCAGCGCCTCGAACTTGTTGGGCGCGGTTTCGAACGGCAGGCCGGTGTAATCGGCGATCTTTCTGGCGAAGGCGACGTCGAAGCCCTTCTTGGAATTAAGGCCGGTGCCCACCGCGGTGCCGCCTTGCGCCAACTGCAGCAGGCCGGGAAGGGTCATCCTGATGCGCGCCTCGGCGTTGCCGATCATCGCGACGTAGCCGGAGAACTCCTGGCCGAGCGTTACCGGCGTCGCGTCCTGCAGGTGAGTGCGGCCGATCTTGATGATGGAATCGAATGCCGCGCGCTTGGTGTCGAGCGCGGCGCGCAACTTGGCCAAGGCCGGCAGGAGCGTATGGCTGACTTCAGTCGCCGCCGCGATGTGCATTGCGGTCGGGAAGGAATCGTTGGAGGATTGGCCGCGATTGACGTGATCGTTGGGGTGGATCGGCGTCTTGGTGCCGCGCGCGCCGCCGAGCATCTCGTTGGCGCGGTTCGAGATGACCTCGTTGACGTTCATGTTGGACTGGGTGCCCGACCCGGTCTGCCACACCACCAGCGGAAAATGATCGTCGAGCGTACCGCCCTCGATCTCCTTGGCGGCGGCGACGATCGCGTCGGCGAGCCTGGGCTCGAGCCCACCGACGGCTGCGTTCACTTCCGCCGCGGCGCGCTTCACCTTGGCGAGAGCGTGCACCACGGTGATCGGGACGTGCTGTCCGCCGATCGCGAAGTTTTGCTTGGAGCGCTGGGTCTGCGCACCCCAGAGACGATCCGCGGCAACTTCGATCGGGCCGAAACTATCCGTTTCCGAGCGGGCGGTCATGTCGCGATCCTGGGCGGAGGTGGGCCAAACAGCGGCGCGACCTCTTCAAACAGGATTCAGGTCTTGTCAAAGACGGCGAAACAGCCGTCCCAGTCGGATCAGTCGCTGCCGGTGCGCGAAAAGCGCTGACCGAGGAAGATCGGGTCGATCGCCTGCCAATCCCCGTCGTTGCCGAATTCGCCATTCGCGGCCAAAGCGAGCATGTCGGAGAGCCGGTTGCGGGCCCGGTTTACGCGACTCTTCATGGTGCCGACGGCGCAATTGCAGACGTTCGCCGCCTCTTCGTAGGACATGCCCGAGGCGCCGATAAGGATCAGCGCCTCGCGCTGGTCCGTCGGCAGTCGCTGGAGAGCGGAGCGGAAGTCGAGGAAATCCATGTGCCCGTGCTGCGAAGGCGCGGCTGCCAGCTTGGCGGCGATCGCACCATCGGTGTCGGCGACCTCGCGGCGGCGCTTTCGATACTCCGAATAGTAGATGTTGCGCAGGATGGTGAAGAGCCAGGCAGGAAGGTTGGTGCCCTCGACGAAAGAACCGAGATTGCTCCAGGCCTTGACCAGAGTCTCCTGGACCAGATCGTCGGCGCGGTCGGGATTTCCGCAGAGCGACACCGCGAAAGCGCGCAGGTTCGGAATGACGGCGATGAGATCCGCCTTCATCTGAGCACTGGCCTGCGGACGCGTTGAGGCTACGGCGAGAGGTTCGGCGTCGAGCGAAGCAGCGCCGGCATTCGATTCCATGCCGGCGGGGGCCTTATCGGCACCTGTCATTCGGCGACCTTCGTCTGCACAGGCCGCGTCGGACTCGGCGCCACGACCGCATCCAGATCTTTCAACAGGTCGAGAAATCTGTCGGGCACCGGTTGGGCAAGTAAGTCGTTGTATACGGAACGCAATTGTCGACCAATCTGGTCGGAGATCTCCGGCTTTGCAGTCGTTTTCTTGACGCGAAGGGACGACAAAGGCTTACCTCGATGTTGTGGGCGTCGAACGATCGACGCAGCCTCGCACCCAATTCGAAACAAATCGTCTCCGTCCGTCAACGGTCTGGAGAGCATGCTTTTCGACATCGACACGAACGTGAACTGTGGTAACGAACCCCTACGGCCCGGCGGCGAACCCATCGCAGCCACGGCTTAACGCGGCAAGCACGAAATTGTTCCGGTCATCTGGAACCGATCGCCGCGAAGCGCGTTATAATGCGGAACTACGATGGAGGTTCCATGAGAATCGCGTCGAGTGTGGTCCCGGGGTTTCGATGTCGGTTTCTCAAGCGATTGCCTCCCATATCCCCTACCTGCGTCGTTTCTCTCGCGCACTGACAGGAAATCAATCCGGCGGCGATGCCTATGTGCTGGCGACGCTCGAGGCCATTGTCGCCGATCCGGCCAGTTTCGATGCCAGCAAGGATGTCCGCGCTTCGCTGTACAAGGCGTTCCTCCAGGTTTGGCGCTCGATGCCGGTCAACGAGCACACAGACCAGGTCGAGCTTTCCAGCGACGAGCACGGCGCGCGCCGCAACCTCGAGGCCATCTCGCTGCGCCCGCGCATCGCCTTCCTGCTAAGCTCGCTCGAGGGCTTCGACACTGCGGAGGTCGCGCGCGTGCTCGAATGCACGCCGGGCGAAGCGGCCGGGCTGATCGATGCCGCCGGCAAGGAGATCGCCAACCAGATCCGCACCGACGTGCTGATCATCGAGGACGAACCTTTCATCGCGCTCGACCTGCAGACGCTGGTCGAGGAACTCGGCCATCGCGTGGTCAACGTGGCGCGCACCCATACCGAGGCGGTGGACGCCGTCGGTAGAGAGCGTCCGGGTCTCATCCTGGCGGACATCCAGCTCGCCGACGGCTCGTCCGGGCTTGAAGCGGTCAACCAGATCCTGGATACCTTCTCCGTGCCTGTGATCTTCATCACCGCCTATCCAGAGCGCTTCCTGACCGGAGCGCCACCGGAGCCGGCCTTCCTGATCACGAAGCCGTTCGGCGTCGACAGCCTCAAGGCGGTGATCAGCCAAGCGCTGTTCTTCGATCGCAAGTCTCATCGCAAGGAAGAGATTGCCGTCGGCTAAGCGGCTTCGCAGCCGCGCCTCAAGGCTCAGCCCCTCGCGCCGAAACGCATCGCTGCCGAACCGCGAACATCGTCGGCGGCAGGAGTTTCGCGCGCGCCGACACCGCCACGCGGGCGACCCGTGCAAGCCCGGTGCGCCCAGCCGCCGATCGACGTCGTCGGCGTCATAGCGGATGTCGTCGAGGCGGGCAGGCCGAGAAAGCGGTAACCCGCCTCCAGCGCAGGCGCCGCCACCAGCGTCTCGTAGGTCAGGATCATCAGCCGCCCCGAAGCTTCGGGCGAGAAAAGCGCCTCGCGCAGCGCGTCGAGCGCGAAGCCGTCCATGCCGTCGCTCACCGCCAGCGCGCCGAAGCGGGAGTAGATCGTGCCGCCAGGATCGAAGTTGTGGATGCGCGGGAGCTCCAGCGGGTCGGCGCGGTGCACCCGCTCCAGCGAGTCCATGATCCATTAAACGTCGCGGACGGCGCGAACAGGGGCAGCTTGGCGCACCAGCCGCGCTAGGTGTCGATCGCCGTCGCGCCGGGCCCGAGGTCGGCGTAGTAGCCGGCGACCACGCCGCGCAGCACCGCCTCGCGCTTGCATTCGTCGAGGAACGGCGCGCCCTCGTTCTCCTGGCTCATGCCGCGCAGCATCAGCTGCACCAGCGACAGCAGCGGGCTCGACATGCCGGCGTGCACGGCCGGGTTCTGCCGCAGGATCGCGGCGAGCGAAGTCGGACCCGAGCGCGGCAGGCCGGCAATGACGTGAAAGCCGTGGTCTAATCCGGTCGTTGTCCCGGCCAAGCCAAGCCGTTCGATTGCGCAGGCGTAGTTGGTATGGACGAAGGCGACGCCGTTTTCCAGATTCTACCCGACGCAAGAAGATATGCGTAATCGCAATCAGCCCAATCGATGGAAGGCGGCGTCAGCGCCTTCAGCAAGCGGCAACGGTTTGACGCACCCATGAGGTTCGGTGCGCCACCGGTCTGCGCCGGTCAGGTCGAGGCGATTAACGAGTGCTACGCCTTCAACAGCGTCGCAGCTAGAGTCTTGCTCCGCTTTGTGGTCTGGCTCCTAGACGGGCGGGCCGAGGCGGGACAGGCATGTTCGAGACGAACGGGTTGAACAGGACGTTGGGCGGTGCCGTCGCGGTGATCGCGCTCGTCGCCATGCTCAGCGGCGCGGTGGTGGTGTCGGCGCTGAACCAGCAGGAGGCGGCGGTCGAGGCGCGGCGGCTGGCGTACGCGACGATGCGCGAGACCGACGCCTTCCTGATCGCGATGCTCAACCAGGAGACCGGCCTTCGCGGCTACGTGATCACCGGCCGGCCGGTGAGTCTCGAGCCCTACAAGTGGGGGCGGGACGCACTGGACGGTGTCGTCGATCGACTGCGGGTCGAAACGGCGCCCCATGCCGACGAAGCCGCGCTTCTCGATGGCGCGGTCGCCGCGGCGCGCGCCTGGCAGAACGAGATCGCCGAACCTCTGGTGCGAGGCATGGCCGATCCGGCCACCCGCGCCGCCGCCACCGAGATCGAGAAGTCCGGCAAGCGCAAGGCCGATTTCGACGCGTTCCGCGGCAGGCTTGCCGCCATCGCGAAGGCCGAGAAAGCCATCGTCGACCGGCAGAACGAGGCGGCGGCGACCTGGCACCGGAGGGTCGTCGTCATGATCTGGTCGGCGGCGGCGGTGACGCTGCTGATCTGCCTCCTGGTCGCTGCCGCCATCAACCGCCTGGTGGTGCAGCCGCTGAAGGATCTTGCCGAGGCGATGCTGCGACTGACCCGGCGCGAGCTCGACGTGCGCATCCCCGGCACCGGCCGGCGCAACGAGGTTGGCGCGATGGGCCGCGCCGTCCAGGTGTTCAAGGACAATCTCGTCGAACTGGAGCGCACAGGCCTGCTGCGCGCCACCACCGACACCCTGCCGGCGATGGTCGGCTACGTCGACGAGCACTTCCGCGTCGGGTTTCTCAATGGCGAGTTCGAGCGCTGGTTCGCGCTCGGCGCGGACGACGTCGCGCACGCCAAGGGACGTCGGTTGGCCGAAGTCTTCCCCGGCGAGAGTTTTCCAGGCATCGACGGCAAGCTGCAGGTGGCCTTGCGCGGGCAGGAGGTCCACTTCGATCACCAGCTGACCAGGCGCGGCGCGGGCGTGCGCGACGTCGAGGTCTTGTTCCGCCCGCACCGCGGACCGACCGGCAAGATCGAGGGGGTGGTGACCCTGCTGACCGACGTTACCGAGCGCAAGGAGACCGAGCGGGCGTTGGCGGCGGCCCGCGACGCCGCCGAGGGTGCCAACCGGGCGAAGAGCGCCTTCCTGGCCAACATGAGCCACGAGCTGCGCACGCCGCTCTCAGCCGTCATCGGCTATACCGAGCTCCTCGAGGAGGACGCCGAGGATGGCGGCGCCGCGAGCCTGCCGGACCTCGGCAAGATAAAATCCAACGCCAAGCACCTGCTCGGCCTCATCAACGACGTGCTCGACCTCAGCAAGGTGGAGGCGGAGAAGATGGAGCTGGTCGCGGACGAGATTGTTCTTCCTGACTTCGTACGCGACGCCGCGGCCACGGTCGAGGCGCTCGCCGCGCGCAAAGGCAACACGCTCGTCGTCGACGTCGCCGACGATCTCGGCACCATGACCGCCGATGCGGTGAAGCTCCGGCAGTGTCTCTTCAACCTGCTGAGCAATGCCGCCAAGTTCACCGAGGCCGGCACCATCACGTTGTCGGTGCGGCGGGAGCTGGTCGAGAGCAACGACTGGGTCGAGTTCGCCGTGCGCGACGACGGCATCGGCATGACGCCGGAGCAGGTGTCTCGCCTGTTCCAGCGCTTCACCCAAGCCGACGACACGACCACCCGCAAGTTCGGCGGGACGGGCCTCGGCCTGGCGCTGAGCCGCGCCTTCGCCCGGCTGATGGGCGGCGACGTGGCGGTCAGCAGCGTCGAGGGCGAGGGTACGACGTTCACGATCCGGCTGCCGGCGACGATGCCCACGCAGGCGCACGACCTCGCGTCCGACGAGCCGCAGCATGAGTTTGCGAACGAAGGCGGCGACATCGTTCTGGTGATCGACGACGAGGCATCCCAGCGGGAGCTGATGAGCCGCTTCCTACACCGCCAGGGATACGCCGTTCGCACCGCCGCCGACGGCGCGAGCGGCCTCGCCGTCGCGCGCGAGACCAGGCCGCGCGTGATCCTGCTCGACGTGATGATGTCGGGAGCGGACGGCTGGTCGGTGCTGGAAACGCTGAAGGCCGACCCCGCCACCGCTGCTATTCCTGTCGTGATGGTGAGCTTCGTCGCGGATGCCGCCATCGGCGCCAGCCTCGGTGCCGCCGATACCGTGTCCAAGCCGGTCGACTGGCGTCGGCTTAAGGACGTGCTGCATGGATTGCGGGGCGAGAACGGCGGCGACGTCCTCGTGGTCGACGACGACGCCGGCATGCGCCAGCGCCTGCGCAGCATTCTCGAAAAGAGCGGCTGGCGGGTGAGGGAAGCCGGCGACGGCGCCGAAGCGCTCGAACGCGTTGCCGAGGCCGCGCCGCACCTCATCCTCCTGGATCTCACCATGCCGGTGATGGACGGCTTCTCCTTCCTTCATCGGCTGCGGAGCCTGCCCGGCGGGGCCGACATCCCGGTGGTGGTGCTGAGCGCCCGCGACATCTCCGGCGCCGAGCTCGAGCGCCTGAGCGAGGCCGACAGCATCCTCAAGAAGGACGAGGTGAGCTTGCGAGAGATCACCGCCGAGGTCGGCAAGCTCGGCGGTCGAGCGGGAGCGGAATAGTCGCTCGGTGCGAGCGGAACCGGCTCTCCTCCCGGTTATTCTACCTTCAGGCTGTTTGTCGACGGTGGCGTGTGACGCATCGCGCCGCAGAAAGGGCCGGGGCACCTCGCGAGGGGGTGTGTCCGCGAGCGACACTGGTGCCGCGGCACAATCGTTCCGTCGCACTACGCCGTTAGAAACGACGTGCCGTTCGCCAGGAGACGTCCATGAAGATCGGGATGCCCAACGCGCCTCACCGGGCAGTGGCGGAGACGGCGGAGGGCGTGCGGCTCGCCGAAGCGGACAAGGCCGGCGGCGCCGCGTGGCGGCGCTTCGGCCCTTACGTCAGCGACCGGCAATGGGGCACGGTGCGCGAGGACTACAGCCCCGGCGGCGAGGCCTGGACCTACCTGCCGCACGATCAGGCCCGCTCCAAGGCCTACCGCTGGGGCGAGGACGCCATCGCCGGCTTCAGCGACGACAAGCTCCACCTCTGCCTCGGCCTGGCGCTGTGGAACGGCCGGGACGCCATCCTCAAGGAGAGGCTGTTCGGCCTCACCAACAGCCAGGGCAACCACGGCGAAGACGTCAAGGAGCTGTACTACTACCTCGACGGCACCCCGACGCATTCGTACATGCGCATGCTCTACAAGTATCCGCAGGCGGCCTTTCCCTACGAGCACTTGATCGAGACCAACGCCAAGCGCGGGCTGACAGAGCGCGAATACGAGATCATCGACACCGGCCTGTTCGACGAGGATCGCTACTTCGACGTCACCGTGGACTACGCCAAGGCCGATGCCGACGACGTGCTGATGCTGGTGACGATCGCCAACCGCGGCCCGGACGCCGCGCCACTACACGTGCTGCCGCAGCTTTGGTCGCGCAACACCTGGACCTGGAGCGGCGACGCCGCGCGCAAGCCGAAGCTGGCTGCGGACGGCGCGGCGACGGTCGCCATCGACCATCCCGCCATGCCGGCGATGCGGCTCGATTGCGACGACGCGCCCGAGCTGCTGTTCTGCGACAACGACACCAACCTGCACCGGCTCTACAGCCTCGAGGCGCAGGGCTTCTTCAAGGACGGCATCGGCGACCACGTCGTCGGCGGCATCGCCGGCGCGGTAAACCCCGAGCGCACCGGCACCAAGGTGGCGGCGCATTACGCGCTGAGCGTCCCGGCGCACGGCGAAATCACGCTGCGGCTGCGGCTGCGGCCCGCCGGGAGCCCGGAAGACGCCTTTGCCGATTTCGACGCCGTGATGCAGGCGCGGCGCGACGAGTGCGACGCCTTTTACGCCGCGCTGCAGAGCGGCATGGACGACGACGACAAGCGGCGGGTGCAGCGCCAAGCCTTCGCCGGCATGCTTTGGAGCAAGCAATACTACGGGTTCGACATCCGGCAATGGCTGAACGGCGACCCGGCCGAGCCGCGGCCGCCGCACGAGCGCCTGCTCGGCCGCGACGCCGACTGGAGCCACCTCTGCTCGGACGACATCTTCTCCATGCCGGACGCCTGGGAGTACCCCTGGTTCGCCGCCTGGGACTTAGCCTTCCACTGCGTGACCTTCGCGCTGATCGACCCGGCCTTCGCCAAGGCGCAGCTGGTGCTGCTGCTGCAATCGCGCTTCCAGCACCCCAACGGCCAGATCCCGGCCTACGAGTGGAACTTCGGCGACACCAACCCGCCGGTACACGCGCTGGCGGCGCTGCAGATCTTCGACATCGACCGCGCCCGCAGCGGCGACGCCGACCTCACGTTCCTGCGCCGGGTCTACCACAAGCTGACGCTGAACTTCACCTGGTGGGTCAACAAGAAGGATGATTCAGACCGCAACGTCTTCGAAGGCGGCTTCCTCGGGCTCGACAACATCTCGCTGTTCAACCGCAGCGGCCAGCTGCCCGAGGGCGGCCACATCGACCAGGCCGACGGCACGGCCTGGGCGGCGGTCTACGCGCTCAACCTCATGCGCATGTCGATCGAGCTCGCCATGGACGACCACGTCTACGAGGATATGGCGATCAAGTTCTTCGAGCATTTCCTGCTGATCGCCGGCGCGGTGCACCGCAAGATCGGCGCGCACGGCAACGGGCTTTGGGACGAGGAGGACGGCTTCTACTACGACGTGCTCGAGATACCCGGGCAGGACGAGATCCCGCTGAAGGTCCGCTCGATGGTCGGGCTGATCCCGCTTTTCGCCGTCGAACTGCTGCGCGGCGACGTCTTCGAGAAGCTGCCCGATTTCGGCGAGCGGGTGAAATGGTTGTTCGCCAACCGTCCCGACCTCTCGAAGCTGGTGTCGCGCTGGAACGACAGGAACAGCGCCGACTATTCGCTGCTCGCGCTGATGCGCAAGAACCGCCTCAACCGCGTGCTGACGATGATGCTCGAAGAGACGGAGTTCCTGTCCGAGCGCGGCATCCGCTCGGTCTCCAAGGTGCACAAGGACCATCCCGCCGTGGTGACGGTGCAGGGCGAGGAGCACCGCGTCGACTACGAGCCCGGCGAGGGCACGACGCGGCTCTTCGGCGGCAACTCGAACTGGCGCGGCCCGATCTGGATGCCGGTGAACTACCTGATCGTCGTCGCGCTGCATCGCTACCAGACGTTCTACGGCGACGAATTCGAGCTGGAATGCCCCACCGGCTCGGGCAACAAAATGAAGCTCGGCGCCATCGGCCACGAGATCGCCGGGCGGCTCGGGCGACTGTTCCTGCGCGACGCCGACGGCAAGCGCGCGATCTACGACGGCTACCCCAAGATGCAGGACGACCCGCACTTCCGCGACCACATCCTGTTCTTCGAGCACTTCCATGGCGACACCGGGCGCGGTCTCGGCGCCTCGCACCAGACCGGCTGGACCGGCCTCATCGCGCTGCTGCTGCACCCCCGCGACGAGATGGATCCCGAGCTGGGCGAGCGTGCTGCATGACACTCTGATCCGCCACGGCAGCGACACGCGCGTCGCGTCGATGGAGGTGCTTCTCGCCGGACGCGCGGGGCATGAAACCGAAGCTCGGCCGAAGGGTTTGCGCGCCGCAGGAGATAACCATGACCGACATGAAGAGCCCCGATGCCCCGCGCGGCCCTGATGTAGAGCCCCTGCCGAAGGTCGGCTACCCCGTGTCTCTCGAGGGGCAGCCGGCAATCGTCACCGGTGCCAATTCCGGGATCGGCGAGGCGGTGGCGATCGGGCTCGCCCGCGCCGGGGCCGACGTCTGCGTGAACTACGTCACGCATCCCGAGACCGCCGAGGAGGTCGCCCACAAGATCGAGGGCTATGGCCGCAAGGCCATCGTCGTGAAGGCCGACGTCTCCAAGGAGGACGAGGTCGAGGCCATGTACAAGAAGGCCATCGACACCTTCGGCACCATCCACATCTCGGTCAGCAACGCCGGGCTGCAGAAGGATTCGCCCTTCGTCGACATGACGATGGCGCAGTGGGAGACGGTGATCGGCGTCAACCTGACGGGGCAGTTCCTGTGTCAGCGCGCCGCCGCGCGGGAGTTCCTCCGTCGCGGCGTCGACGAGAAGGTCTCGGTCGCCGCCGGCAAGATGATCTGCATGAG
This sequence comes from uncultured Beijerinckiaceae bacterium, assembly GCA_964246205.1. Classification (GTDB taxonomy): domain Bacteria; phylum Pseudomonadota; class Alphaproteobacteria; order Rhizobiales; family Beijerinckiaceae; genus RH-AL1. The sequence goes on from CAXTQM010000002.1 coordinate 33,125, forward strand.
CTCCGTGCATCAGGCGATCCCGTGGGCCGGGCACGTGAACTACGCAACCTCCAAAGGCGGCATCAAGCTGATGATGGAGTCGATGGCGCAGGAGCTGGCGCCGCACCGCGTGCGGGTGAATGCCATCGGTCCCGGCGCGATCCGCACGCCGATCAACACCGAGGCGTGGAACACCGAGGAGGCCTACAAGTCCCTGATGACGCTGGTGCCCTACAAGCGCATCGGCGAGCCCGACGACATCGCCCAGGCGGCGGCCTGGCTCGCCTCCGACCACGCCGACTACGTCACCGGCATCACGCTGTTCGTCGATGGCGGCATGACGCTCTACCCGGGTTTCGCCACCGGCGGCTGACGCCGGCTTGACGAATCGCGGCGGCGAGCGAAGGCTCGCGCCTCGTCGCGAGGCCGGCATGAGCGATCTCCAACTAGCGATGCCGCACCGCTTCCTCGGGGCGGCGTCGTTTCGATCCGACGTCACGACCGCACTGACGCGCGCGTTGATGGTGGAATGGGCGCGCACCGGTTACGCCGCGCTCAGCCTGGAGGCGGTGGCGCGCCGGGCGGGGACCGGCAAGGCGGCGCTCTATCGCCGCTGGCCCTCCAAGCTCGCCATGGTGTCCGACGCTCTCTCGCAGCTCGCCCGTGACGGATCGGCGCTGCCCGACCGCGGCTCGTTCGAGGCCGATCTCGCCGGCGCGTTGCGCGAGCTCCGCCGCCTGCTGCGCCACCCTCAGGTCCGCCGCATCCTGCCCGACCTCCACGCGGAGATGCCGCGCTCGCCCGAGCTGGCGCGCCTGGTGCGCGAGCGCGTGCAGGCAC
>CAXTQM010000002.1:33953-34284 GCA_964246205.1 uncultured Beijerinckiaceae bacterium
GCCAGGCTCGTCGAGATGATCGAGCGGGCGGTGATCCGCCGCGAGCTGCCCGCCGGCAGCGACGCCGGCCTCGCCGCGGACATGATCCTCGGCACGCTCTACTGGCGTATGGTCGCGACCGGCGGCAGCGCCGACGACGCCTTCCTCGACGCCCTGGCGGCCAGCATCGCGGCTGCGTTCTCGGGCGGGCGGCGAGCTTAGGCGCGCGGGGGCAGGGCGCGCAGCCGAACGGCGTTTCGCGCGTTCGCCGGACAAGCCCGAAGCGGAGGATCCGACCCTTGCGACATCCCATGCCCAGCGCCGGCGCCGCGCTCGCGGTCCTGGCCGCGGC
>CAXTQM010000003.1:0-23576 GCA_964246205.1 uncultured Beijerinckiaceae bacterium
GGCGCATGTACAACGAGTCCTGGGGCCGCGTGTCGGCGTTGCTGATCTTCCTCGGCTTCAACGTGACGTTCTTCCCCCAGTTCATCCTTGGCTACCTCGGAATGCCGCGGCGCTATCACGTCTACCCGCACGAGTTCCAGCTGCTGAACATCCTCTCCTCCGCCGGATCGACGATCTTGGCGGCCGGCTACATCTTCCCTATGGTCTATCTGACGTGGTCGCTGTGGTACGGCCGCAAGGCCACCTCCAACCCGTGGGACGCGAAGGGACTGGAGTGGACGACGTCTTCGCCGCCGCCGAAGCACAACTTCATCACGCCGCCGATTGTCGATTTCGAGCCCTACGACTACCCGCTCCAGGTCAACGAGCGTGGCTGAGGCCTTGGCCGACGGCGTCGGCATCGAGCTGCAGCATCATTTCAGCGACGTGCGGCAGCAGCGCCATGCGGCGGCGCTCGGCATGTGGTCTTGGCTGCTGACCGAGCTGCTGCTGTTCTCCGCCTTGTTCCTTGTGGCGCTGATCCTGCGCATCCTGCATCCGCAATCGGTACAGAACGCGACCAAGCACCTCGAGTTTTGGATCGGCTGCGCCAACACGGTCATCCTGATCGTCTCGAGCCTGACCATGTCGGGCGCGATCATGACTTCTCGCCTCGGGCTGCAGCGCCTGATGGTCTGGTTCATGTACGCGACGGCGGCACTCGGCACCGCGTTCCTCGTCCTCAAGGGCTACGAGTGGTACAAGGACTACCTCGATCATCTCACGCCTTTCATGGCGCGGCCTTACGACTTGGCGGGCGATCCGTACTCGATCCTCTACGTCGACCTGTACTACATAGCGACAGCGCTGCACGGCTTCCACCTGCTTACCGGAGTCACGATTTTGCTGATCCTGGCGCTTCAGGCGCGGGCGGTCGGCTACCTCGGCCGTCATCAGAACCGCATCGAGATCTATGGCCTCTACTGGCACTTCATCGATCTGATGTGGATCATGGTGTGGACCATCATCTACGTGATGAACCGATGAGCGCCGGTCGTGGGCGCGGCCAGCCTGGGCACGGTGGGCGCCAGCTCGGGGGAATGGACGCGAAGGTCACCGAGGCGCAAAAGCGCGAGCTCTTGCATCGCATGCGCACGCCGATCCTGACCTTCGCCGGCCTGATGGGGCTGCTTTCCCTCAACACCTTCGTCGGCTGGTTCCAGTTCTTTCCCGAAACCTGGGCGCTGAACCTGGGCGTGCTGGCGCTGATGATCGGCGTGGTCCTGCTGTTCTCGATGGAGGTCATCAAGGATCCGCCGTTGGTGCGCTTCTTCTCCGCGCTCGGCTTCTGCTGGGTCGGCATCCTCTTCACGATGGTGCTGATCGACTATACCACGCGATAGCGGTTCTGCAGGTTCACTGCGTCTTCTCGGCGACGAGAACCGGCGTATCCCATCCGCCGCCGAGCGCCACGAACAGGTCGACGTTGGCGTCGAGCCGGCGCGTCAGCAGCACGATGTCGGCGACCTGCTGCTGCAGCAGAGAGGTCTGCGCGACGACGACGTCGAGGTAGGTGGTGGCACCGTCGCGGTAGAGCGTCAGCGAGAGGTCGAGTACCTTCTGCTCGGCGGCGATGGCGTTCTTCAGCCGTTGGCCTTCCTGCCCGAGGTAGCGATTGGTGGCGAGCGCATCCTCGACCTCCTGCACCGCTCGCAGAACGTTTTGGCGGTACAGCGCCACCGTCTCGTCGCGACGGGCCTGCGCGGATTCGAGCGTGGCCGTCCGGCGGCCGCCATCGAGGATCGGCAGCGTCACCGAAGGTCCGAGCGTGAATAGCTCGTTCTTGAGATCGAGCAGATGCACGCCGCGATCCTGCGTGCCGCCGCTGAGATTGAGGAAGAAGCGCGGGTAGAAATCGGCACGGGCGACGCCAATCTGCTCGTTGGCGGCAGCCACCTGCCGTTCGGAGGCGGCGATATCGGGGCGGCGTTCCAGCAGGGAGGAGGGCGCGGCGGCGGGGCCGCGCGGGCTGGCGATCCTGACGTTGGCGCGCGGAATCGAGAAGTTCGAAGCCGGCCTTCCGATCAACGTGGCGATGGCGTGCTCGACGACGGCACGCCGCGCCAGGATGTCGTCACTCAGCGCCTTCGCGAGTTCGAGCTGCGACTGCGCGCGGGCGACGTCCATCGGCGAGGCGATCTTGCCGGCGAGGCGGTTTTGCGTGAGCACCAGCGCGTCGGCATAGGTCTTGACCGTGTCGGCCAGGAGCTTGAGCTGCTGGTCGTAGCCGCGCAACGCGAGATAATTGCGCGCGAGCTGGGCATGCAGGCTAAGCCGCACGCTCTCCAGCAGCGCGGCGTTCGCCTGCGTCTGCGCCGCGGCCGACTGGATCTGGTCGTGCACGCGCCCCCAGAGATCCACCTCGTAGCTCGACTGGATGGTCAGCCGGTTGTCGCCGTAATGGCTCGGCTCGGTGCTCGGCAGGGAGCGGTAGGTTCGATGGTCTGACTGCCGGTTGGTGGTGAGCTGCGAGTTCTGGTCGAGCGTCGGGAACAGCCCGGCCTCGGCCTGCTGCACCTGGGTGCGCGCCTCCTGGTAGTTGGCAAAGGCGGCGGCCAGCGTCTGGTTGGCGTCATCGACCTGCGGCTCAAGCGAATCGAGTGTGGGGTCGCGGAAAGCAGTCCACCAAATGCCGCGCGGCAGGCCGTCGCCGGGCTGCGGCCGCTGCCATTGTCCGCCCTCCTTGAAGCGCGCCGGCAGCGGCGCCACCGGGGCCTGGTAGCGTGGGGCGAGATCGCAGCCGCCGAGCAGCAGGGCCGCCGGCAGCGCCAGGCATCGCAAACGACCAGCAGTACGCCGCAACACTCGGGTCGGGGCCCCCACCCCCCGAGTGCTCACCTGGCACTCGCGCTTTTGGCGGGAGCTTGTTTGCGCTTGTCCGGCGCGTCGACGGCTTGGCCGTCGACCTTCCCGATCTTGACCTCGTCGCCCGTTTCGATCGAATCCGAGGGGCTCACGATGACTCGCTCATCCAGCCTCAGGCCCGAGCCGATCTCGATCTGGCTGCCGGTGTCGAGCAGGATGGTCACCTTCTTGAGGACGACCTTGTCGTTGACGACCGTCGCCACCTCTGGAGCCTTATCGCGGAAGATCATCGCGCTCGAGGGCACCACCAGCTTGTCGGGATCGAGCGGCAGCTCGAACTTCGCCTGCGCGTAGGCCCCCGGCGTCAGCAGCCCGTCGGGGTTCTGAAAGATCGCTTCCACCGTCAGCGCGCGCGCGGTCTGCGATATGGCGTCCGACGTGGTCTCCAGCGTGCCTTTGAAGAACTTGTCGGTGTATTGCGGCAGCTTCAACGAGACCGGCATGCCCTTCTTCATATGCGCGGTGTAGACCTGAGGGACGCGGACGTAGACGCGCATCTCCTGGGTGGCGGCGACCTCGAAAAGCGGCTTGTTGGTGGTGTTGGTCGAGGACACCAGGGCGCCGACGTCGATGTTGCGCTGGGTGATCGTGCCGTCGAACGGCGCGACGATGTCCCTGAAGTTCAGCATCGCCTGCACGCGGTCGAGGTTAGCCTGCGCCGCCGAAACCTCGGCCTTGCGCGCGCTGGCGTCGCCGGCCTTCTCGTCGGAAGTCTGCTGCGAGACGGCCTGCGAGGCGCGCAAGGCCTTCCAGCGATCCGCCGTCAGCACCGCGAGGTTGTAGTCGGCCTGCGCCTTGCCGAGCTCGCCTCTGGCCTGCTCCAGGCGCTGGTCGAGATCGGGCGTGTCGATCCGTGCGAGAAGCTCGCCGGTTTTCACGTGCGCGCCGATGTCATGGTACCACATGCGCACGTAGCCATCGACGCGCGAGTGAATCGGGGCGGTGTAGAACGCCTCGACGTCGGCGGGCAGCGTCAGGTTCTCGTTCTCGGTCGCCTTTCTCGGCGACGCCAGGTTGACCGTCGGGATGGCCTGCGCGTCGGTCCAGGTCGCGAGCTTGGCGTCGCTGTTGCTGCGATTGGCGATGCCCAGGAAGGCGATCGCGCCAAACAGCACCACGGCGCCAAGCAGCCAGCGCCCGATCTTCGGACGCCGCTTATTCGGGGCGTCTTGGGTGCGGCTGTCTTCGCTCGACGAGGTCATGGCTGGCGATCCGTCATCTCACGCATGAGTCGGAACGGCGATGGCCGGCTCTGTCGCGGGCTGTTCGCGCTTCCGCCTCCGCATATGCACCATTTTGAAAACCACGGGAACGAACAACAGGGTTGCGATGGTGGCGCAGATCAGGCCGCCGATGACGGCGCGGCCCAGCGGCGCGTTCTGCTCGGCGCTCATCGCCATCGGCGCCATGCCGATGATCATGGCGAGAGCGGTCATCAGCACCGGACGGAAGCGGGTGAAGCCGGCCTCCACCGCCGCCTCGAGCCCGTTCAAGCCCTCGGCCATCTTCTCGCGGGCGAAAGACACGACCAGGATCGAGTTGGCGGTGGCGACACCCATGCACATGATCGCGCCGGTCAGCGCCGGCACCGATAGCGTGGTGTGGGTGATGAACAGCATCCAGACGATTCCGGCGAGCGCGGCCGGTAGCGCGCTGACGATGACGAACGGGTCGATCCAAGACTGGAAGTTTACGACGATCAGCATGTAGATCAGCACGATCGCCAGCGCGAGACCGACGTAGAGCTGGTCGTAGGCTGCGGTCATCGTCGTGACCTGACCGCGCAGCTTGACGGTGGAGCCGGCCGGCACCTCCTTGGCGGTATCGTCGAGGATCTTCTGAATATCGCCGGCCACCGCCCCAAGGTCGCGGTCGTGCGTCGTCGCGTATATGTCGATGACCGGCTGCACGTTGTAGTGCGAGACCACCGCGGGCGTGGTGGTGCGTGTGGTCGTGGCGACGCCGCCGAGTGGCATGACGCCGTTCTTGCCGTCGACCTGCAGCATGCTGAGATCGCTCATCGAGTCGATCCAGTATTGGGGGGTCTGCACGACGATCGGGTAGCTGACGCCGTTCTTCGGGTTGAGCCAGAAGGTCGGATTGGTCTGCAGGCTGCCGGCGAGGTTGACCTGCATGTTGCGGGTGACGTCGCCCTCGGTCAGGCCGATCTGGCCGGCCAGCGAACGGTCGACGTCGACGGCGAGCGTCGGATTGTTGAAGACTTGCTGGATGCGCGGGTCGGCGACGCCGGGCACGCGCTGGATCTTGCGGAATATCTTCTCGGCATAGGCGCGGTTCTCCGCGCCCTTGTTGCCGACCACCTGCACGTCGATGGGTGCCGGCAGGCCGAAGTTCAAGATTTGGCTGACGATATCGGCCGGCAGGAACGAGAACGTGCTGCCGGGGAACTCGCGTGGCAGCCGCTCGCGCAGCGCCTGGATGAAGGCGTCGGTGCGGGTCACCGCGTCGTCGTCGAGCGTGATCAGGATATCGGTATCGATCACGCCGATGGTGCCGGAGTTGCCGTAGGCGACGTTGATGCCGGAGATCGGCATGCCGATGTTGTCGACGATGCTGTGGATGTCGTCTTTCGGGATCACGCGGTGGATCGCCAACTCGACGTTGTCGATCTCCTTGGCGACTTCCTCGATGCGCGTGCCGGTCGGCGCACGGACGTGCAGCTTGATCTGCGCCGATTGCGACTCTGGGAAGAAGTTCTGCCCGAGGAACGGCACCAGCCCGAACGACACGACCACCACCGCGAGAAAGCCGAGGACGAAGAGCCGGCTGGAGCCGATCGCCATGTCGAGCAGCAGCCGATAGCCGCCGCGCAGCTTTTCAAATTGGCGCTCGAAGCCGCGCTGGAACTTGATCAGCGGATTGCGCGTCGACGGCAGCGGCGTGCCGTGAGGATGGGCCTGCACGTTGGCGAGCAGGGAGTTGGCGAGCGTCGGTACCAGGGTGCGCGACAGGATGTAGGAGCCGATCAGCGCGAAGACGACCGCTTCGGCCAGCGGCTTGAACAGGAAGCCGGAGACGCCGCCGAGACCGAACATCGGCACGAAGACGATGCAGATCGCCAGCAGCGACACGGTGGCCGGCACGACGATCTGGCGGGCACCGTCCATGATCGCCGCCTCGATGTCCTTGCCGTGCTCCAGGTGCCAGTTGATGTTCTCGATGGTCACCGTGCCGTCGTCGACCAGGATGCCGACCGCGAGCGCCAGGCCGCCGAGCGTCATTACGTTGATGGTCTCGCCCAGGATCGACAGCATCGTGACGCTGAACAGGATCGCGAGCGGGATCGAGATCATGATGATCAGGGTCGAGCGCCAGCTGCCGAGAAAGACCATGATCATGAGACCGGTCAGCGTGGCGGCGATCACGCCCTCGCGCATGACGCCACTGACGGCGTCGTTGACGAAGGACGACTGATCGCCGACCGCGGTGAGCTCGACGCTTTGGGGCAGGCCAGCGCGGATGTGCGGCAGCAGCGCCTTGACGCCATTGATGACGTCGAGAGTCGAGGCTGACCCGGCCTTGAGGATGGTCATCAGCACGGCTTTCGAGCCGTCGACGCGGACGATGTTGATCTGCGGCGGCGAGCCGTCGTGCACGAAGGCGACGTCGTGTATGTAGACCACCGTGCCGTCCACGCTCTTGATCGGCAGGTCGTTGAGCTTGGCGATCTGCTCCGGCGCGTCGTTCAGGTTCACGACGTATTCGTCGCGCCCGATCTTCTCGGTGCCGACCGGCGTGATCTGGTTCTCTCGGGCCAACGCGTTAACCACGTCGGACGCCGAGACGTGGTAAGACTGCATCTTGACCGGGTTGAGGTCGACGCTGACCTGCTTGACCTTGCCGCCGTAGGGCGATGGCACCGCCGCGCCGGCGACGGTCGCGAGCTGGGGACGGATGAAGTTCTGCGCGTAGTCGGCGAGGCTCGCCTGCGACAGGCTAGAGCTCGACAAAGCGAGCTGCAGGATCGGAACCGAGGAGGCGTTGAACAACAGCACGTAGGGCGGCGTCACGCCCTGCGGCAGCAGCTTCAGCACGGTTTGCGAGGCCGCCGTAATCTGAGCGATGGCGGTGTTGATGTTGACGGTGGGCTGGAAGAACACCTTGACGACGCCGTAGCCCGACAGCGACTGCGACTCGATGTGCTGGATGTCGTTGACCTGCGAGCTCAGCGTGCGCTCGTAGTAATAGACGATCCGGCCCGACATCGCCTCCGGCGGCAGGCCATTGTAGGTCCACACAGCCGCGACGACCGGTATGCCGATGTTGGGGAAAATATCCGTCGGCGTCTTGAACCAGGACATGACCCCGAAGATCAGGATCAACATCGCCATGACGACGAAGGTGTAGGGCCGCGACAGCGCGACACGTACGATGGCGAGCATGTCCGCTAGATCCCCTTCGCTCGCATTGCTGGCCGGCTTGCCCGCGGTCAGGTCGATTATGCGGCTACGGCGACACGTCGTGACGCCGCAAACGCGGGCCTCGCTTCAGGCGTGATGCCCAAGGCGTAGGCTATCTCGAATGGCGACCAAACGCCATCGAACATGTCTCAAATTTCCGATGGCCTTGTAACTTCGCGCTTGCGCCGTGAGTCTTGTAGCGGCATCGCGGAAGCGCCGCTTTCGAGGTGGAAGGCCTGCAGGGTTGCGTTCTGCCGGGCACGCATGAGCCAATTCGTTGTTTCGCGCCCGGCGGCTTTCGACCCATCGTGCGGCGGACCAGATCGCGACGCTCGCGTCGCCGCGGTGTTCTTGAGAGCCCCCGATCCACCTCGAAACGAAAAGGACCGCGGAATACCGCGGTCCTTCTGATCCTGCCGTTTTGGGCCGAACGGCCCAGATGCCGACGCTACTGGAACGGATAGTAGCGGAAGGAGGTCATCACGACGTTCTCGTTTTGCTTAGGCGTTCCCGCGTAAGCGGGAGCCGCGAAGCCGTTCGCAGCCACCGTCGAGGCACCATTACCCGCGAACAATTCGCGTCGAATGAACTCGTACTGCACGCCGACGCGGACTTCGCCGAAGCTCCCCTTGTAGAGCTTGTCCCAGACACCGCCGGTAACCTCCCAGAGCCGCTTGGTATTGCCGGCGCAGCTCGCGACGACGTTGGCGCCACCAATCGTTGCGGCAGTACCGGCAGCAGTCGCCCCACTCTCAGCCTGGTCGACGTTGAAGCAGCCGCTGTTGTTGGCGAACGGCGAACCGTAGCCACTGACCACGGCGGTGCCGGCGGCATTCGTGGTGAAATTGGCCTGGGCCTGCTCCACGCCGGCGAACCCGTACACGTCGATCGATGGCGTCGCGTGAGCGATCAAGCCGGCCAACAGCGTCTGCTCGCGCAGCGGCTTCAGGCTGCCGTCGGGATTGAACGTCGTGTCGGAGAACTGGCCCGAGCCGTAGGTCCCGATCCCGCGGCCGAGCATGCCAGACACCTGGAAGTCGAGGCGTTTCGGCAGGACCGGAGCGAGCAGGCCACCGCCGACGCCGAAGCCGTTCGCGACACGATTGCTCGCGTTTGTCGTGGTCACGAGCGTTCCGTTGGTCGCGCGATCGGTGAACTGGCGGTACATGCCGAAGCCCTCGATATGCACGTCGCGATTGCCGAACTGTGCCTCGTAGGCTGCCTTGCCGATGATATCCGGCACCTGGTTGAAGGAGTACTGCTGCAGCGTATTCAGGTTGCCGCCGCCGCCGACACCGAGGTTGCCGCAGGTCACGAGCACGCCGTTGACGGTGGTCACGTTCTGGCCGCTGTTGCACCCGGCCAGCGCCGTCTGCGGTGCTTCCGCCGAGACCGAGAGCCACAGCTTCTTGTTGAAGTCCTTCGTCAGGCGGATCTGCGGGTCACGGCGCCAGTTGAAGCCGACGACGTACTGTCCATCGATGCTCGGCGGCGTCACTTCGTTACGCGGGGTGATGCCCTTCGAGTTGAGCGTCACGAGCGAGAAGGTCTGACCGGCCAGCACGTGCATGCCGTATTCATTGTTGTCGAGAGCCGCGTAAAGATGCCGAACGCGAGGGACATAGGAGTTTGTCTCGCCGCTGTTCGAGCTCGTCGCCGACCCTAGGAAGTCGAACTCACCGTAGGCGCTTACGAGGTAATTCGGCGTGATCGGCGCTTCGATCAGCGCGGCGACGCGTGACTGGCGTGCCGTGAAGCGTTGTTCCGGAATAGCCGCCTGCGGGCCGAACGGGATGTTGGCGAAGCTGCTCGCGATATCGGCCGTTTCTGTGCGAGTACGGTAGATGCCTTCCGCCGCGATGAAGCCGCCGGGAGTGATGGTGAGCGCGCCGAACTGCATCTTCTTGTCGGCGGTGACGAAGACGGGGGTAGCACCCGTCGGGATGGCGGTGAGCGGGCTTGGCGGCGGCAGCACGTACCCGGCCTCGGGCTTGCGGGCGACGCGAACGGCCTTGCGGCTTTCGGCCCGGGTTTCAACGATCGCGCCCCTCATGGCGCGGATTTGAGCCTTCAGCTCCGCGATTTCCTTGGCAAGTTCTGCATTCGAGGTCTCGGCGTGCAGCGCCGAGGCCGATACGGTCACCAAAAGCGTGGCGGCGAAGCCCGCGGACCACGTGCGGATGCGGTTACGATTGCGAGTCACTGTATCCCCCAAACATGCCAAGCGACTGCCCCCAGCCGCTGCCATCTCTCGGCTATACCGCCACATCGAAGCCAAGGGGATGACATAATCGCTTCACCACAAGGGAACCGTGAGATAGCCGGCCTAGTGTCTGCGAACTTGATGGAAGGAAATGGTCGTATATTCAGCATGTTAGAAGTAGCGGTTCGCGGCTGCGGTCTTGCGCCAGCGATCGGCTATCGTGATCATCTCGAGGCGTGTTGCAGCAGGGCCACAGTCCACCAGTCGACTTGTCACAAACAGTTCACGTCTCGGTCATTCTTGCCGTTTGGAGCGAGTTCGCGGTGTTCAACCCAGCATGCTGGCCTTGGCCCACCAGTGCGGATGAACCTTGGCAATCGACTCCTTGGCGCGGACAACGGCGCGGCAGTCGGTGAACAAGCCGAAGCAGGTGGCACCCGAACCCGACATGCGGGCGAGACGGCAGCCGCGTGCCGCGCCGAGCACGGCGAGCACGTCCGACACCACCGGCACTAGCACGCAGGCGGCATCTTCCATGTCGTTGCGGCCGCGCTTCAAGGCAGTATAAACAGTGTCGACGGGCTCGCCGCCGGATAAGATGGGATGGGCCGTGGCTTGGCTGGCCCATGCCCGTCCGAGGCCCATTCGGGCGAACACCGCCTTGGTTTGCAGCGGCACGCCGGGATTGACGATCAGCGCAGGCAGCGGCGGCAGGCTCATCAGCGGCCCGAGCTGCTCGCCGACGCCGCGCATCATCCTAGCCCTGGCGGCGAGGCACACCAGGATGTCAGCACCAGTCGCTGCCGCGGCCTCGACGACGCGCGGATCGTCGATGGCGAGCCCGTTGAGCCTAGCGAGCAGGCGCAGCGCCGCGGCAGCGTCCGAAGAGCCGCCGCCGATGCCGGCCGCCACTGGCAGCCGCTTGGTCAGGCTGAAGGCCCCGAGCCTCAGACCCTTGACACGTTCGGCAAGAGCTTGCGCGGCGCGCATCACAAGATTGGCGTCGATGGCGCCGGCGGCGCCCGCCGTAGGACCGCCGACGTTCAGCGAGAGCGAATCACCAGGCTCCAACGCCAGCGTGTCGCCGCTCCGGGTGAAGACGACGAGGCTTTCGAGCTCGTGCCAACCGTCCAAGCGCCGCCCCACGATGTGAAGCGTGAGGTTGATCTTGGCGGGGGCGCGTTCGAAGAGCGGCATCGTCTCGGACGGGCGCAAGGGCAGAGCGCTCAGGGGTTTAGAACCTGGGAGGAGCCGAGGCGCAATGGCCCCAGCCTCGTGACCAAGGACAATACGCCGAGATCAGCCGCCATCCTTCTTTGGAGTCGGTTCGTCGCCGGAGGTGGCCGGGGCCGTCTTGTCCTTGGCGTCGGCGGCTTCTGGCGCCTTGGCGTCGGGCAGGCCGTGGGCGATCTTCTCGAGGATCTTGGCCTTGTCCTCAGGCTCGGGGCCGAGGTCGCGGGCGTGGTTCCACTGGAAGTGCGCATCGAGCTTGCGGCCGACTCGCCAATAGGCATCGCCGAGATGATCGTTGATCGTCGGGTCGCCCGGCTTGAGATCAATCGCCCGCTCCAGCTCCTTCACCGCCTCGTCGAATTTGCCGAGCTTGAAGTAGGCCCATCCCAAGCTATCCACGATATAGCCGTCAGACGGACGCAGCTCGACCGCCTTGTGCAGCATCTTAAAGGCTTCGTCCAAATTATCGCCGCGGTCGACCCAGCTGTAGCCGAGATAGTTCAGCACGAGCGGTTGGTCCGGAAACAGCTCCAGCGCTTTGCGGAAGTCGGCGACGGCCTTGTCCCATTTCTGCTCGCGCTCGAAGGAGATGCCGCGGAAATAGTAGATCGGCCAGTCGACTTTGTCCGGCTTCTTCGAGGCGGCGAGCGCCTTGGTGTAAGTGTCGACCGCCTCGGCGTATTTCTTGTCGCCCCGTTGCGCGTTGCCGAGCGCGAGCAGCGCATCCTCGTCGTCGGGGTGGTCGGCCACAATATGCCTGAGGTACTCGGCCGAGTCCTGCTTCTTGCCGAGGTTATCGAGAAGCTGCGCAATCTGGATGTCGGCCGTCGTGCGGAGCACGCTGCCTTCCGGCACGCCCTCGTAGACGGCGATCGCCTGCTCGTTCTGGTGTAGGCGATCGTAGATGTCGGCCAACGTGATCTGCGTCAACGCGTTCTTGGGCGCCAGATAGAGCGAAAGCCGGAGATAGACCATGGCGGCGATCTCGTCGCCCTGACGGCCGCCCGCCGAGCCGAGCCCATAAAGCACCTCGGCGCCGCCCTGGTCGGCGGTCTTAACCAGCGGTTCCAGGGTCTTGCCGGCCTTGAGTTCAGCGACGGCGGCGTTGATGATGGGATGGTTGGGTAAGATATTGTCGAAGTCGGCGTAGACCTTGAGCGCGCCATCCTTGTCGCTCTTTTGCGACAGGTGGCGGCCGTAGGCATCGACGAGGCGGAGCGTGTTCTTGTCGCCGGCATAGGCCGAGGCGAGGCGGCGGCCGGCCTCGGCCTTGTCGCCCATCATCCCGGCGATGAGCCCGGCGTGGAAGTCGCGGAACACCGCGAAATTGTCGTCGCGCAGCCGGTCGCAGCTCTCCAGCGCCTTCTTCTCGTCGCCAGCGCCGGTCCAGCTCCAGGCCGTGAGCAGCGTCGCCGTGATGTCGCGGCTCTGCGCAGGGCCGCCCTTGGCGAACTGCGCGCGGGCAGACGACCAGTTGTGGGCGTGCATCTGCTTCACGCCGAGCGCCAGATGGGCGAGACCGTTATTGGGGTCGCGCGCTACAAGCCGGTCCGCTAGCGTGAAGGCGTCGAGCATGTTTCCGTTGGAAAGCGCCGCGACGAAGGCGCGCTCGATCAGCTGCGGGTTCTTGGGGTCGAAGCGCAGCGCCTCGCGGAAGAAGGTGGCGGCGGCCGTGGTGTCGTGGTCGGCCCCGGCGATCAGCGCCGACAGGTAGTTGCCGGCCGGATTATCGGAGACCTCGAAGGGAGTCGAGAAGTTAAGGGCTTCCTTGGCTCGACCAGCCGGCGCCGCGACCAGGAGCGCGAAGGCGGCGAGGCTGAGGCTCGCGGCGGAAAACGGCTTCACCGGCATGGGCACACGCGATCCTTGGGTGCTGGGGGCAGGGTTCGTCGCTCCCGCTTGTTGCCGGGCACCATGGCCAATTTGCGTTGGAGCGGCAAGCCGGCGGCCCTCGTCCGACCGGATCAGAACTCCGCGCCCTCGCGACCGCCCCAGGCGAGGCGCACCTGCTTGTCCCAGGCCGCTTTCAGCGATTCTCCCAGCATCGTGAATTCCTCCGCACGCGGCGAGCGCGCTCGCCAGGCCAGCGCGATCTCTCGGGCGGCGGCGCGGCCATCGAGAGGTCGCGCCTGCACCGGCGTGCCGGCGAGGATGCCGGCCATAAGCGCCATTTCCGGCAGCAGGGTGAGCCCGAGCCGGTTGGCGACCATCTGCACCAGCGTGTGCAGCGAGGTCCCGACATGGTCTGTGTCGGCGCGCAGCTCCGGGCGGCCGCAGGCCATGAGCGCCTGGCCGCGCAGGCAGTGGCCGTCCTCCAGCACCAGCAGCCGGCTGTCGTCTATCGCCTCCGGCAGCACCATCGGCTGCCGCCCGTCGAATTCTGCGGGGTGGAAGGCGAGGTAGAACGGGTCCTTGAACAGCGGCATCATGTGGGCGTCGCCGCACGGGTAGGGCAGCGCGAGCAGCACGCAGTCGAGCTGGCCGCGCGCGAGGTTCTCGCAAGCCGTCGCCGTGAGGTCCTCGCGCAGGTAGAGCTTCAGGTCGGGGAAGCCGGTGCGCAGCTCTGGCAGCAGCCGCGGCAGCAGGAACGGCGCCACCGTGGGGATGACGCCGAGCCGCAGCTCGCCGGCCAGCGGCTTGCCCGAGGCGCTAGCCATCTTGGCGAGTTCGTCGGCCTCGCGCAGCACGGTATAAGCCTTGGCGACGATACGTTCGCCGAGCGGCGTGAAGCGTGTCACCCGCGCGGTGCGCTCGACCAATACCGTGCCGAGCAGCGTCTCCAGCTCGCGCAGGCCGGCAGACAGGGTCGACTGCGTGACGTTGACCGCCTCGGCAGCACGGCCGAAATGACCATGCTGGTGCAGCGCGATGAGGTATTGCAGCTGCTTTAGGGTTGGCAGGAACGTCATAAAACGCTTGAAGCGGCTCTGGCCAAGTGAGGCAATCGCACGTTCGGCCGAAAATGATCGACTGGCTCGATAAGCCCGATCTAAACGTTTCGTTGGTGATTTCGCTGGCGATGGGTCATCAAACTGCTGTCTGTCGGCCCCGACAGCAATCAAGAACACGAACTTCTGGAGAGAAACATGAACTGGATGGCCCCGCGCTTCGCCGAAATCTGCGTCGGCATGGAAGTCACGAGCTACGAGTCGGCTGATGCCGGTGTCGAGTGGCACGCCCCGAACGTCGCCGAGATCTGCGTCGGCATGGAAGTCACGAGCTACGAGTCGGCCGACGCTGGCGTCGAGTTCTAAGACTTCGTCGACCTTCAAGTCGGGTTTGCGGCGGTACCTTCGGATGCCGCCGCTTTTTTTTAGCCGCGCCTCGCTGATCCGTAACGCTAGCCGCCAGCCAGCGGCAGCTTGGTGCCGGAGACCTCGCGCTCCGCGAGAACGCCGCGGCGAAATCGATGGAGTTTGGCCGGGCGGCCGCCGGTGGCGGTGGCCATCTCTCCGGTATCCTCGACAAGTTCCTGAAGCTCGATAAGGCGCCGGAAATTCTGCTTGTGCAGCAGCCGGCCGGCCAGCGCCTCGACGGAGCGCTGCAGCTGAAGCAGGGTGAACTGCGGTGGCATCAGCTCGAACACCACTGGCCGGTATTTGATCTTTGCTCTCAACCTGGCGATGCCGGTGGCGAGGATGCGGCGGTGGTCGCCAGTCATGGGCAGGCCATCGGCTTCGTCGGCGGCGCCCGCCTCGGGAATCAGGCCGGCCTCGAACAGCAGCTCGTATCGTTGCAGCACCAAGTCCTCGTTCCAGCCGTTAGGCGGCATGCCGAAGGCAACGCTGCAGCGTTGGGCGCGCGTGCGGCGTATCGAATCGTCCGCCGTGGCCGCGGTCCAACTCTCCAGCTCGCGTTCAAGGCTTTGCCCCGATGGGCCGGAGCGACGATCCTCCCAGGGAAAGAAGTCGTACCAGTCGCGCCAGGACGAGCCTTCGCCGGCTCCGCGCTCGCGCGTCAATCCGAGATAGCTGATCGAGACCATGCGTCCAGGCTCGCCGCCGCGATCCCGGTCGGCGAAGGTGTAGAGCTGCTCGACATATCCGATCGGCTGGCGCGTCTGCTGTTCGACCCAGTCGCGCAGGCCGGACTGCAGCGAGCGGTGCATAAGCTCGAACGGGCCGGAGGGCAGCGCCCGCCCGCCTATCGTCAAAACGCGGGGCCGCTCGTCGCGCACCGCGACGAGCACCGCGATCAGGTTGACCGCAACGGCTTCGGCGAGATGCGGCGACGTGGAGGCGGGTGACATGCCGGCCAAGGTGCCGGCAACGCCGCCGCCGTCAAGCGAGCGCGCGGTCGCGGCGCTCGCTCACTTGGCGCAGACATAGGTCATGGCATTGCCGCCGTTGCCACCCTTTTCGTTGATCTCGAAGCAAGGTCCCGCGGGATGCTCGACCATCGCGGCGGCGGGCTGCGGCAGCAGGCCGGGCGCAGGCTTGGAGGGATCACCCGTGGCGACGACCTCGGACATGATGAAACCTCGGCGGGCTCCGAAGCTGACCTCGCACCAGGCATCCTTGCACCCGATGACATCGAGCGAGGTGGCCTGGGGCACCTCGCCGGTGACCATGTAGTGCGTGCCGGGGCCTTGGTAGAGATAGGTGGTCCAGGTGTTCTGGCCCGGCTCGGCGAAGGCCGGCGACACCGCGCCGAGCAACGCCGCGACCGTCGCGATTCGTAGAGCGGCACGAGAAAGGATCGAACGCGTCGAATCCATTGCTAAACCTTTCTGTGGCGGGTTGCCACGGAATGTCATTTTTCATTGACGGTTGTTTGTGTCAGGTCTTATTGACAGACGCAAGGAATGTAGGTGCAGCGAGGCGCCGCAGCCGTCGGTTCGACAGGAGATCGCGCATGTCCATGCTCTCGTTCGAACGCAAGTACCGCGTCGGAGGAGGCACCCTCGTCGGAGGATCGCTGTTCGATTTCTGGGTCGGGCCGTTCTACGTCGGTTTCTTCGGCGTCACGACGATCCTGTGCTCCTTGGTCGGCACAGCCCTGATCTTCTACGGGGCAGCCATAGGGCCGACCTGGGCGCCGCTCAAGATTTCCATCGCGCCACCGGATCTGTCCCACGGCCTCAGCTGGGCGCCGCTGAAGGAAGGAGGGCTGTGGCAGCTCATCACGATCTTCGCCACCGGCGCCTTCGTGTCCTGGGCGCTCCGCCAGGTGGAGATCGCGCGCAAGCTCGGCATGGGGCTACACACGCCGGTCGCGTTCTCCGCCGCGATCTTCGCCTATGTGTCGCTCGAGATCATCCGCCCGATCCTTATGGGCGCCTGGGGCTACGCCTTTCCCTATGGCATCATGAGCCATCTCGATTGGGTATCGAACACCGGCTACCAGTACCTCCACTTCCACTACAATCCGGCGCACATGCTGGCGGTGACGTGCTTCTTCACCACTGCCCTTGTGCTCGGCATGCACTCGGGCGAGATCCTCTCTGCCGCCAATCCCGGCAAGGGCGAACGGGTGAAGTACGGCGAGCACGAAAGCATCTACTTCCGCGACACGATCGCTTATTCGATCGGCGAACTCGGCATCCATCGGCTTGGCTGGCTGCTCGCCATCAACGCCTCCTTCTGGAGTGCGATCTGCATCATCATCTCCGGACCGTTTTGGACCCAAGGATGGCCCTACTGGTTCAACTGGTATCTTTCGATCCCGATCTGGTCTTCCCAGGGCTGGGTCAACTAGTTCGTTGGTCAACAGCTTCGTCTCGGCTTCCCTCATGCGGCTAGGTGTCTGAATGGCGCGTTTCCACACGCTCTACACCGCACTCGAGTTCCAGGGGCCCGACGAGCGCGGCCTCAATCCTCCGCCGATCCCACGCATCGGTGGCAAGAAGTTCATCGCCCATTCCAGACTGTTCGGGCGCATCGGCGAACTCCAGCTCGGCCCCATCCAGCTCGGCATTCCCGGCATCGTCTCGATCATCACCGGCTTCATCGCCATCGAGATCATCGGCCTCAACATGTGGGCCTCGGTGGATTGGAACATCCTGCGTTTCGCCAAGCTCCTTCCCTTCCTCGCTCTGGATCCCCCGGACGCGAAGTACGGGCTTGCCATCCCGCCGCTGCACGAAGGCGGCTGGTGGCTGCTCGCCGGCTTCTTTCTCACGACGTCGATTCTGTCGTGGTGGACCCGCATGTACATGCGGGCCCGGGCCACCGGCCTCGGGACGCACGTCCCCTGGTGTTTCGCCTCGGCGATCTGGCTCTACCTTGTGCTCGGCTTCATCCGGCCGCTGCTGATGGGCTCCTGGTCCGAGGCGGTGCCCTTCGGCATCATCCCGCACCTCAACTGGACCGCCACCTTCTCGGTGAGATACGGCAACCTCTTCTACAATCCGTTTCACATGCTCTCGATCACCTTCCTATACGGGTCGGCGGTGCTCTTCGGCATGCACGGCGGCACCATTCTCGCCGTCACGAAGTTCGGCGGTGACCGCGAGACTCACGAGATCGTGGATCGCGGCACGGCGGCCGAGCGCGCCGCCCTGTTCTGGCGCTGGACCATGGGTTTCAACGCGACATACGAGTCGATCCATCGCTGGGGCTGGTGGTTCGCCACCCTCACGACGCTGACCGGCGGCATCGGCATCCTCATCACCGGCACGGTCGTCGACAACTGGTATCTCTGGGGCGTCAAGCACGGCATCGCGCCGGAGTACCCGAGCATCTATCGGCATCTGCCCGCCGAACCGGAAGGCGCCATCGACGTGAAGCAGCCCTACATCGTGGTGCCGCGATGAAGATCGCCACACTCATCGTCGGCGCCGGCATCCTCGGCGCTGCCGTCCTCGCCGTCATCGTGCCGGACTGGCACCGGCCCTGGTTCCACGGCACCCAGATGGGGTTCCGCGGCGAGCAGGCGGTACAGTTCGAGAGCCGCGCGGCGAGTGCCCCGATTAACGCGATCGTGCCCGAGCCGCTGCCGCCGGCGGCCGAGGGTGGCCCGAAGGCCATCGAGCAGTACAAGAACGTCAAGGTCCTGACCGACCTGTCGGCCGCCGAGTTCATGCGGCTGCAGCAGGCCATCACCAATTGGGTTTCGCCGCAGCAGGGCTGCGCCTTCTGTCACAACACCCAAAACTTCGCGTCGGACGAGAAGCCGACAAAGCTCGCCGCGCGGAACATGTTCCAGATGACGCGCTACATCAACTCGGCTTGGGCGACCCACGTCAATCCGGCAGGCGTGACCTGCTACACCTGCCATCGCGGCCAACCCGTGCCGGCCGAGGTGTGGTGGCCGCGCATCCCGGCGCCGGTCAAGGCGTTCGTCAGCAGGCGCGACCACTGGAACGAGGCGGCCGACACCGTCTCGACCTTCTTCCCCAACGCCGGCTACGCCGAATACTACCTCCAGGATAATCCCGTGGCCGCGCAGTCGACCACCGCGATGCGCACCCACGACGTCGCCGATGTCGTCGTGCCGACGCGCATCTATGAGATGATGATGCAGTACTCGCTCTCGATCGGCGTGAACTGCGGCTATTGCCACCTCAATACCTCTGTGTTCGAGGATTGGAAGCAGTCGACGCCGATGCGTTGGACGGGATACTACGCTTTGCGCTTCATCCGCGACCTGAACCGCAACTACCTGCTGCCGCTCGCCCAGATCATCCCGCAGCAGCGAACCCTCGTGCATCCCACCGCGATGCCGGTGATACCCGACACGCAAATGGGCCAGCAGCCCGGCAACGCGCTGCTGACCTGCAGCACCTGCCATTACAGGCTGCCGCAGCCGCTGAACGGCGCCAACATGGTCAAGGACTACCCCGGCCTCGTCGGCAAGGATCCGAAGGCTAAGGACGCCGACCCTGAAGGCTCGTCGGCCATCAACCACGACATGGTCGAAGCCGCTATCAAGAACCCCATCGAGAATACCGCGGGTACGGAGGCAGCCAAACCATGATCGGCGTTTTCACGACCCAGATCGATCTTGCCCAGGTCCTGATCGCCGCCACCGTCCTCGCCTGGTTCGTCCTCGTCTGGTATCTCCAGCGCGAGATGAAGCGCGAGGGCTACCCTCTCGAGGAGGCGATCCCGACGGTGCGCCACAGCATCGTCGGCTGGCCGGACATGCCGCCCCCCAAGACGTACACGCGTCTCGAAGGCACTGAAGTCACCTTGCCGCAGGAGTACGAGCGTCGCGAGCTCGCCGCGCAGCCGCGCGGGATGTACCCCGGCGCGCCGCTCTATCCCGTCGGCGAGCCGCTGCTCGCCGGCATCGGGCCGAGTTCCTACACGCTGCGACGCGACGAACCGTTCCTCCTGCTCAGCGGCGAGCCGTGCCTGCAGCCGCTGCGCAAGACGCCGCACCTCAAGTGCGTCGATCCCGAGTTGGACCCGCGCGGCCTGCGGGCGCTGGGCTCCGACTTTGCCGATGCCGGCCTCTGCGTCGACGTCTGGTACGACGACGAGTCAAAGATTCCGCGCTATCTCGAGGTCGAGCTGAACGGTGGGACGGGTCGTCGCCTCGTGCCGATCTTCTACTGCTCGCTGCGGGCAAAGTCGCCGGGCTTCCGCTGCAACGCGATCACCGGCGCGCAATTCAATCTAGCGCCGACCACCCGCCTGCCCGACATCATCACCGCCCGCGAAGAAGACATGGTCAACGGCTTCTGGGCCGGCGGCCACATGTACTCCGCTCCCTACAAGGACGCGGTCCTATGAACGCTCTCCTTGAGGAAGATATCCGCAACGGTAACGCGCTCGCGCCGGGCGAGACGGTCGTGTGGACCGGCAAGCCGTCGTGGCGCCGCGTGGCCCGGGATGCCATGCACTTGCGCGGCGTCACCGCCTATTTCGGGCTGCTCTTCGTCCTCGACGCCTACCAGGCCTGGATGAAGGCCATCCCGCCGCATCAAGCGTTGCACGACAGCGTGCCGCTCGTCGCCATCACCGCGCTGGCTGTGGCAATCCTCACCGCCATCGCCTGGATGATCGGTCGTTCCCGTTATACGATTACGAACCGGCGCGTGATCCTGCGCTACGGCCTCGCCTTGCCGGCGACCCTGTCAATTCCGATGAGCCAGATCGCCTGCACCGCCGTCGCGATCAACGGCGACGGCACCGCCGATATCGCGCTGGTGCTGAAGAGCGGCAATCGCATGCCCTATCTCAAGCTCTGGCCGCATGCCCGGGCCTGGCACGTGACCGAGCCGCAGCCCGTGATGCGGTGCTTGGTAGGAGGTGAGGCGATCGCGACGACGCTCGCGCGGGCGCTGCAGGCGGCCGAAGGCGGTCGGATCGCGCGGCCTGCGCCACGCACGGCGCACGAGCAGGAACTGGCGCCGCAGTTCATCGGCGCTTGACCGGCTACTTCGTGGCTTCATCGACGTCGCCGTACTGGAACGGTGGCGCTGCCTTCATCTGGTCGGGCGTGGCGTCCATCGTCGCCGCGAAGCGATCTTTGCCCTTGTCGAAGACCAGCGTGATCGCGGTTGGTGTCACGGCCGCGTAGCGGTCTCCGATCCCGAGCAGCCCGGCGACGTGCACGATGTAGGCCTGGACGCCGCCGTGGTCGACGGCGACGTCCTGGATCACGCCAAGCGCGTGGCCTGCCATGTCGGTCA
Source organism: uncultured Beijerinckiaceae bacterium (assembly GCA_964246205.1). Lineage (GTDB taxonomy): Bacteria > Pseudomonadota > Alphaproteobacteria > Rhizobiales > Beijerinckiaceae > RH-AL1. The sequence continues at coordinate 20,342 of CAXTQM010000003.1, forward strand.
CGGCGGTGCCGATGATCTTCGAGACCAGCCTCTCGCCCGGCAACACCGTGGCGAAGGTGGCCGACCCGGTCAGGGCTGGCGCACCATTGCCGCCCGCAGCTGAGCCGCTGTGGGGATCGAGCGTCACCATCTCGGTCATCGAGCCTGGGTTCAGCACCATGGCGACGGGATTGCCGGCCTTGTCCTTGCCGCGCACGAACACCGAGTTCGGCATGATCCGCAGATCCGTGAAGCCGGCCTTGCGCAGCGCCGCCTCCATGCCGGCGGAGAGCGCAGCCGGGCTCGGCGCAGCCGGCTTGCTTGGTTCGGAGGCCGGCGCTGCCTGGCCGGGGTTCGGCGACGGGTTTTGCGCGACGGCAGGGTGGGTCAAGACGATCAGGATCGCAGTCGAACGAAGCAGGCGCATGAGTGGAAGTGTCGGCCCATCTTCCGTGCGGAGCAAGCCCGCACCCATGGAGGTAAGGCAAGCACATGAAGTGTCCGGCAGGGGAGCTGACGATCTGTCCGGTGCACGAGGTGTTCCCGAGTGGGCGTGATCATGCGTCGGATGGAGCAACGGCAAGGCCTGAGAATGGTGAAATTTCGAGACATGTTGAGCCGGTGAGAGGCTAAGAATTTTGACCAGCTGAAGGCGGCGGAGTTGCCGGGGATGAGCGATCGGACTTTCGGCGCTGGTTTTTCGATGAGGAAGGCGACGGCGGTTTCTTCGCCGTTGGCTGGGCCGCGCAATGGCCGGTGTGGCGGCCGACAAGGTGGCGCGGCTGCACCGCGATAATGTGTTCCTGCTTCACTGCGAAGTACTTCCACGAGCACCTGCGCCGGGACCCCGTTAGGGTCAAGGCCGACTCCATGCTTATGGACGCCGACGGCGACGAGTTATGACACTCCTGACGTGGCTCGCCCATGATCATGAGCAGACCGCTTAGCGTCGAGATCTCGATTGTTGCGACAGGACCCTCGGTCTGGTCACCGTCCGAGATAAAAAGATTTTATCGAAACCGACACATTCTTTTACGCCAGCGGCATGGTCGTCACGATCTTCTCACAGGATTTTACAAAAATCCGACGGCACCGCGGTACTCCCGAAACCAAGCCGTGAACCGCGCCACGCCGTCCTCGATGGAAGTGATCGGCGCGTAGCCGATCGCGTTGAACGTGGCCGCCATGTCGGCAAAGGTGGCGGGCACGTCGCCGGCCTGCATCGGCAGGTTCTCGCGCAGCGCCGTCACCCCGAGATGTTCCTCGAGCAGCGCGATGACCCGGCCGAGCTCCACCGGCGTCGAGTTGCCGAGGTTGTAGACCGCGTAGGGCGCGTGGCTGGAACCCGGCGTCGGCGCGTCGCCGCTCCAAGCGGGATTGCCGGTGGGCACGGCCTGCGCCAAACGCCAAACCAGCTCGACGACGTCGTCGATGAAGGTGAAGTCGCGGCGCATGTGGCCGTGATTGAAGACCTTGATCGCGCGCCCGGCCAGCATCGCGTCGGCGAACAGCCACATCGCCATGTCCGGGCGACCCCAAGGACCATAGACGGTGAAGAAGCGCAGGCCGCTCGTCGGCAGGCCGTAGAGATGGCTGTAGCTGTGCGCCATCAGCTCGTTGGCCTTCTTGGTGGCGGCATAGAAGCTGACGGGATGGTCGACGTTCTGCCCGACGGAGAACGGCATTGCCGTGACGGCGCCGTAGACCGAACTCGATGAGGCGTAGAGCAGGTGGCGCACCTTGTTGTGACGGCAGCCTTCCAGCACGGCGAGGAAGCCCTCGAGGTTGCTGGACGCGTAGGCCCGCGGATTTTCGATGGAGTAGCGCACGCCCGCTTGCGCCGCGAGGTGCACGACGACATCGAAGCCTCCCGAGGCGAACAGCGCTTCCATGCCGGCGGCGTCGGCAAGATCGAGTTCATGGAAGGTGAAGCGCGGATGCGCCAGCCGCGCGAGACGCGCGCGCTTCAGCGCCGGGTCGTAATAGGCGTTGAGGTTGTCGAGCCCGACCACCTCCCTGCCTTCGGCAAGGAAACGGAGTGCGACGGCGTTGCCGATGAAGCCGGCGACGCCGGTAACGAGGACGGTGGCCATGCGGCTCCTGAAGCAAGGCGCTCCGCGGCGCCACGCCGCCGTCCTTGCGCCCGGCGGCTGCCGCGAGCAAGCGCGTGCCCGCCGGGCTCAAGGCCTCGAATGACTCGTCAGCGCACTCGCCTCGTCGCTCGATCCCACGACGATCTTGAGTTTGAACAAACAAACTCCGAGCACCCGAGAATCCTTGGAGTTGTTGAGCGGAGTGGCGGCCCTTGTCGTCGAGAGCTGCAGCCAAGTTGTAGCATCGGACACTGCGAGGTGCCGCGGAATGTCGAGCGCCAGCATATGCGGAGCGTTGTCCCTCACCTCCAGTTCCGCCACCGCCGTGCCGCTGGACAGGCCTAGGATGGCAGATTGCTCGATGTCGGCGTCTACGTTGCGCACCAACACCTCGACGCGCCGCACATCCGGTCCTAACCGCAGGCCGACGAAGCCGCGGGCACCGCGAGTCCAGGCGTGGACGGCCTCTTGAGGATGGAAGCCGGACAGATCGACATGCTCGCGAAATAGCGCGCTGCCCACGGAGCAGTCGAGCTCGCCCTTGATGGCAGGTAGTTCGATGTCCATTTCGTGAGCGAGCGGCTGCTCGAGCCAGCGCTTGAGCTTGCCCACGCTGGGATCGCCATCGCTCACCTGACGCAGGAACTCGAGCAGGGTCTGCCGCTTGGCGAGCCCGTCGCCCTTGCCGGGTTCGTCGGCGGTCGCAATCTCTTGCGGCGTCGGTGCCCGCCCAAGAAGCATGAGCGCCGCCGTCGTCGCATAGGCAGCGGCGGGAAGGGACTCCACGACATCCCAGAATTCGAGGTCGTAGCAGGGGCCGAGGATCGCGAGGCGCTGACGCGCACCCTCGTCGCCGCCGAACACGCCTTCCGCGATCAGGAAGAATTTTGCGCAGGCCCAGTAGCTGGCCCGGCCGTCGCGGCCGACGAAGAAGCGCGCTAGGGTACGGTGCAGACGTGCATCGTCGAAGATGCCTAGGATGACCTGGCCAACGTAGTTGCAGAGCTCGTCCGATCCCAACCCCATCACGAGTTCGGGATCGAGCATCATCACGTTGCGCTCGAGGTAGCGCATCGCCGCGCGAGCGCCCGCGAGGTTGGCGATCCAGGCCTGGTCGCGCGCCTCGATCCTGCCGTGCGGGCTCTCGCCCGCTCCGATCACGG
>CAXTQM010000004.1:0-23320 GCA_964246205.1 uncultured Beijerinckiaceae bacterium
AGTTTTGGACGCCGATCACCCCCGTAAGGGGGTCACTTTTGCAGGCCGAAGCACAGCCGACCGCGCCAACCGGGCTCTCGCCGACCTGAACGCAACGCTCGAGGAACGGGTCGCCGAGCGGACGAGACTGCTCGAGAACGAGATGCGAGAGCGCCTCAAGGTTGAGGACCAGTTCCGCCAATCACAGAAGCTCGAGGCCATTGGACAACTCACCGGAGGGGTCGCGCACGATTTCAACAATCTTCTCACCGTCATCAAGTCCTCGACCGATCTCTTGAAGCGCCCGACCCTGAGCGAAGAACGGCGGGTCCGCTACGTGGGAGCCATCTCGGATACCGTCGACCGCGCCGCTAAACTGACGGGACAGCTCCTCGCCTTCGCGCGCCGGCAGGCGCTCATGCCGGTGACGATCGACGCCGGCGAGAGCGTGAGCGCGATCGTCGACATGCTTGGCACTTTGACGGGCTCACGCATCGCGATCGTGACGCGCCTTCCTGATCAGCCGTGCATCATTGACGTCGATCCAAGCCAATTCGATACCGCTCTTGTGAACATGGCAGTCAACGCCAGGGACGCGATGGGCGGCGAAGGCACGCTGACGGTCAGCGTCGGCGTGGCGTCCGAGTTGCCGGCGGTCCGCTCGCACGCTGCCCTTGCTGGCACCTTCGTTACCGTCGCGATTACCGACACCGGATCTGGCATCCCGGCCGACCGCCTCGAGCGAATTTTCGAGCCGTTCTTCACCACCAAAAATGTCGGCCAGGGCACCGGGCTCGGCTTGAGTCAGGTGTTCGGCTTCGCCAAGCAGTCGGGCGGTGAAATCGTCGTCAGCAGCGTCGTCGGCCAGGGTACGACGTTTATGCTTTTCCTGCCCCGCGTCGTCGCACCGGCTGCCGCGGCAGTGATCGAGGCAGCTCCGGTGGCTGCCGACGGACGAGGGACCTGCGTCCTCGTCGTCGAAGACAACGTGGAGGTCGGGACGTTCGCAGCGGATGCGCTGGCGACGCTTGGGTTCGGTACGAGGTGGGCGAAGAATGCGGAGGAAGCGCTCGACATCCTTTCACACAGAGCCGAGAAGTTCGACATCGTGTTCACCGACGTGATGATGCCTGGGATGAACGGCGTCGAACTCGCCAAGGAAATACGCCGACTCTACAGCGATACTCGCGTCGTACTTACGAGTGGCTATAGTCACGTATTAGCGAAAGAAGGCACCCATGGCTTCGAGCTTCTTCAGAAGCCGTATTCAGTCGAGCAACTTTCGCAAAAGCTAATACAGTCTTAGGAGGAGGCGCGTTGATTGCAACCTCGTTACCGGCTTTTGCAGCAATCCGCAGGATGACTACGTTCTTGTGGTTAAACCTGTACAACCGGCCGAAAAGGGCGTCCGTGCGCCCGAGCTTAAGACTTCGCCGTGTGGTGCTTCAGGATCGACGAGAGTGCGTAGGTCTTCAGGCACGCTACGAGACCTTCTCAGACAAAATCGCCCGTTCCTCATTTTTCGCAATGGGTCACGTCAGGGGGAAGCCATCGTCATACGTGGGCTGCGTTCTCGACGTGGCGTAAGCGGCCTACTCCACGCTAAGCAGCTGCGCCGGCGTTGGTCCGCGTGTCGACGTGATGTGCCTACGCCGCCCGAGCATGGAGGCAGGCGACTTGCTACTCGAGATCGACCGCCAGACGGCGCTCCTTATCTACCAGATCCTCGAGACGCCCGAAGAGCGTCAGTTCGACGACATCGTCTTCCTGGCGAGCGAGGTCTGCTCGACGCCCATTGCCCTCGTCAGTTTCCTCGAGGAGGGCCGCCAGTGGTTCAAGGCGCGCGTAGGCTTCCCGATGTGCGAGACGGACATCTCGAGCTCCGTCTGCCGCTTCGTCGTCGAGGCCGAGAGCCCGCTCGTCATTCCTGACCTCAGTCAGGATCCTAGGAAGTCCGACAACCCGCTTGTGACGGGATCGGAGGCTATCAGGTTCTATGCCGGTCACCCGATCAGGACCCAGTACGGCGTGCTCGGATCGCTTTGCGTCATCGACCACTCGCCACGTCCAGAGGGCCTCCGCGAAGGGGCCATGGCCTGCCTGGCCGCGCTGTCGCGCCTTGCAGTCGACCGCCTTGAGGCGAGGCGCCTTGCTTACGACTACAAGAACGCCTTGTCCGTGATGACGTGAGGACTTCCGCTGGGATCGTCGCCTCCGCGATAGTTCCGCTCGGCGTGCCTCAAGCGCCTTTTCTCGTAGATGTCGGCCGTACGACGGCCACCAGGTCGCGGGCGAGTTGATCCGCCGAGTACGGCTTCTGCAGGACGGCGAAGCCGTGGTCGTCCTCCTCGGCGAGCACGTGGCTGTAGCCGGACGTAAGCAGCACCGGCAGGTCGGGCATCCGCTCGCGCAGCACCCTTGCCAGCGCGACGCCTCCCATGCCGGGCATCACCACGTCGGAGAACACCGCGTCGAAGCCGGCACCGTCCGCGCCGAGCCTCTCGAGGGCCTCCTCGGCGTTGGCGGCCCAGGTGGTCCTGAAGCCCATGTCGGCGAGGATCTGGGTGCAGAACTCGCCGACGCCGACGTTGTCCTCAACGACGAGCACGTGACGTCCCTCGCCGCCCTCCGGGAACCCCTCGAGCCGCTCGGAGGCCCGCTCGACGGTCGCGTCCGCGGCGACCTCCGGCAGGTAAAGCGTAAAGGTCGTGCCGACGCCTAGCGTGCTGGACACGTCGACGTCGCCGCCGGACTGCTTGGCAAAGCCGAAGACCTGTGACAGGCCGAGGCCTGTGCCCTTCCCGACCTCCTTCGTGGTGAAGAACGGCTCGAAAATACGGCCGAGCCCGTCGGCGGCGATGCCGCAGCCGGTATCGGTCATCGCCACGGACACGAACGGCTCGCTCGACCCGGCGTGCCCGCGGATAGACGGCAGCGCGGCGACGCGCGACAGCCGCAGCGTGAACGATCCCTCGCCGTCCATAGCGTCGCGCGCGTTCACCGCGACATTGACCAGTGCCGTCTCAAATTGGCTGACGTCGGCGCGAACGAAGCAAGGTCCCTCGGGCATCTCCACGGAAACGCTGATCCGTGCGCCCGTGAGCGTGTCGATCATGTCGCCGACGCCGCCCAGCCGCTGGCCGACGTCGAAGACCTCCGGCAGGAGGCTCTGCCGGCGCGAGAACGCGAGCAGCTGCCCCGTGAGCTTCCCGGCCCGGTCGACCGTCTCGGACATTGCGTCGAGGTAGCGCGTCTTGCGCTCCTCAGCGATGCCGGGGCGGCGGAGCAGGTCGAGAGACGAGCGGATCACCGTCAGGAGATTGTTGAAGTCGTGGGCGACGCCGCCCGTCAGCTGTCCGACCGCCTCCATCTTCTGGGACTGCCTGAGCGCCTCCTCCGACCCGGCCAACGCCTCCGCCTGCTCGCGCTCGGCGGTGACGTCGCGCCCGTGGGCGTAGACCTTGCCGTCGTCGTAGGAGGCAGTCCACTCGATCCAGCGGAACGAGCCGTCGGCGTGACGCGCCCGCAGCGTGGACTGCGGCATCGTTCCGCTCGCAGCGAGCAGCGCCAGCTTCCTGTCCGCGGCGGCGTGGTCGTCGGCATGTGTCAGGAGGTGGTGAGGCTGGCCGACCAGGTCCTTCACCGACCAGCCGAGCACCCTGGAGAAAGCCGGATTGACGTCCTCGATGACTCCGCCTTCGTCGACCACCATGAGCAGGTCCTGCGAGTTGCCCCAGATGCGGTCGCGATCCTTGGTCGTGGATACCACACGGGCCTCGAGATCCTCGTTCTGGTCGACGAGGCTTCGCTCGGCCTCCTTGCGCGCGGTCACGTCGGAGACGACGCCGATGACGCGAATCGGCTTGCCGGCCTCGTCCAGGACCGGTTCGCCGTGGAATTCGACCCAGCGGCGCATGCCGTCGACCCGCGTGATGCGTGTCTCCATGTGCCAGGGCTGCCTAGCGTCCAGCGCGTCCGACATCGCCTTCGCCAAGCCGGCACGGTCCTCGTCGACGACGTGCGAGAAGAACGTGTGGACGGTCCAGTCCTCGACGGGCTGCTCGTAGCCAAAGATGCGGTCGTGGGCCGCCGAGCGGATCGCCCTATCGGTGACGACGTCGAGGGCCCACTCGCCCAGCCGGCCTGCGCTCATCGCCATGGACAACCGGCTCGCGCTCTCCTTCAGGGCTTCGCTGGTCAAGTGTTCGTCGGTGGTGTCGCGTAGGACGGTCAGGAAGCCCTGCGTCCCGCATCCTGCTCGTCGGATCGGCACGGTCTCGCCGGCGGCGTAGAAGCGCGTGCCATCCTTGCGGACGTGCCACCGCGCGTTGTCGGTCCGACCTGTCGCTTCCGCTATTCGCAGCACCTCGTCCGGGACGCCGCGCTCGCGGTCCTCGTCCGTGAACGCCATGTCCATGCGCTCGCCGACGGCGTCCTCGGGTGACCAGCCCAGGATCAGCTGCGCACCCCGGTTCCAGTGCGTCACGAAGCCGGCGGAGTCGGTCACGACGATGGCGAAGGTTTGAGTGCTGTCGAGTATAGCGAGGTAGCGCGCCTCGCTTTCGCCGAGCAGGCGCTGGGTGGCCTCGAACTTGGTGACGTCGACCTGGCTGCCGAAGAAATACAGCAGCTCGCCGTCGCGCGAGAACACCGGCGAAATATAGAGTTCGTTCTGGAACGTCGTGCCGTCCTTGCGGTGGTTCTCCACCACGGTCGCGATGCGGCGCCGTTCGGCGATCGCCCTCCTAATGTCGGCGACGACCTCGCGGTCGGTTCCTGGGCCCTGAAGGAAGCGGCAATTGCGGCCGACGATCTCCTCGGGCGGGTAGCCCGACAGGTCGACGAAGGCGCGGTTGACGAAGACGATGGGGTTGTCGGGCAGCGCCGGGTCGGTCACCACCATCGGCATGCGCGTCTTCTCGAGCGCCGCGAAGAGGATGTCGGGCGGCGCGTCGGTGGTGTGCCCCGTGCCGTCGACGAAGGTCGCCGGCCGCAGGCCGAGTTCGCCGAGTTCGGCGCGCACGCGACGCAGGCCGGAGGAGAGACTCTCCTCCTCGTTGCGGAGCAGCTCGACGTGCGAGCGCGATGTCGTCATGGGCAGCGGGATCGCTTATTGCCGGGCCTCGATCTTATGCAACCGCGAGGCCCGACGGGCAAGCGTCAGGCCCTGCGCAAGTGGCGCTCGTAGGCCGGGGCGATGGTGAACTCGTAGGGGCGCTCGAGGACGGGAGGCGGTCGGCGGACGCACTGCTCGAGGTAGCGGATGGAGGCGGCAATGCCAGACTGCGAGTAGGGCTTAGCGATGATCCCCATGGCGCCGACGAAGTCGTCCGGCACCTTCTTCGCGTTGGCTGTCATGAACACGACCATGGTCCCCTCCGTGTCGCGGAGATGCTCGGCGATCTCGAGGCCGGTCGGCCCGTCGAGCAGGTGGATGTCCACGAAAACGAGGTCCGGGCTGGTCGCGTCCGCCGCGGCGATGGCGTCGGCCTTAGAGGCGGCGGTCCCGACGACCACGTGGCCGGCGTCCTCGAGGAGGTCCTTCATGGCCATCGCAAGCATGACCTCGTCCTCTACGATGAGCACGCGAAGCGGATCACTCATCGCCGTCCTCCGCGGTCTCGATGGCCGCCAAGGGACAGGACACCGTCACGACCGTCCCCGGGTCGGCTGGCCGCCACACGACGTCGCCGCGCAGCTGCCGCACGATCGACTTGACCAGCCGCGTCCCGAAGCCGTCAGGGGCGGTGCGGGGCTTCTGCGGCATGCCGACGCCGTCGTCGGCCATGACCATCCTGAGGCGCCCGTCGCCTGCCTTGATCGACACGGCGAGATGGCCGCCGCGGCCCTCGGGAAAGGCGTGCTTCAGCGCATTGATGACGAGCTCGTTGAGCATCAGCGTGATGGGCGAGGCCTGTTGCGCGGGTACCGTCAATGGCTCCAAGTCGAACGAGAGCGCCACGTCCGACCGGCCCGTGGCTTTGGCCGTCTCCCTGACGGTATCGCGCACGAAGTCGGCCAAGTCGAAGCGGCTGACGTCCTCGTATTGGTAGAGGCGCCGGTGCACCGTGCCGATGGCCTCGACCCGCTGCAGGGCGCCCTTGAGGATGTCGCTGGCGACCGGGTCCTTAACGCCGCGAGATTGCATCGCGAGCAGCGAAGCAATCATCTGCAGGTTGTTCTTAACACGGTGGTCGACCTCGTGGATCAGCAAGGTCTTGGCCGCGAGCGCGTCCTGCAGGTCCTTGGTGCGGCGCGCGACCTCGCGTTCGAGCACCTCGCGCTGCTCCGTCAGGAACAGCTGCACCTCGACGCGGTCGGTGATGTCCATCTGCGAGGCGAAGTAAAACTGAAGCTCTCCCGACGCGGTCGTCACCGGGCTCAGGTAGAGCGCGTTCCAGAACGGCGTCCCGTCTTTACGGTAATTCAGCAGGTCGACGGAGATGTCGTGCCTTGCCTCGACGGCTGCGCGGATCGCGGCGACGGAAGCGGGATCGGTATCGCGCCCTTGAAGGAAGCGGCAGTTGCGCCCGATCACCTCCTCCTGCACGTAGCCGGTTAGCGCGAGGAAGGCGGTGTTGGCAAACACGATCGGGTTGTCGTCCCGGCGCGGGTCGGTGACGATCATCGGCATGCGCGTCGCGCGCACGGCGGCGGCGAACGGGTCGCCTTGGCCCTGCTCGGCGTGCAGCGCGTCTGTGTCGTGCCAGTCCTGGACGTCGCTCATGCCTGCCTTCGCTGCTCGCGTGCTCGAACGCGACTGACCTAGCACGGTTCAGGATGGCGTCGGGCGCGTCGATGGCTCGCGCAGGCTTCCTGCGGACGCACCATGACTTATTCGACGACGGGACGTTGTCGACAGGCGTCGCGCTTCGACGTCCGGACACGCAAACCCATGACGAACACGGCCCTTCCGCTCGAGGAGCGCGCGGACGACCTCTGCGCGAAGGAGCCGATTCAGCGTCCCGGCTCGGTGCAGCCGCACGGCGTCCTGCTGGCTGTCGATCCCCGATCCTTCCGAGTGGTCGTGGCGAGCGTCAACGCTTCGGCCTTGCTCGGCTGGGAGGAGCCGATCGGCCTTGCTCTCTCGGACGTTCTGCCCGACGCCTTCGCGCAGGACCTTGCGGCGCGGTACGCCCAAGAAGACCTCCCGGCGGACTCGCCCTGGGAGACGACGTTCGTCGCGACAGGCGGCCGCCGGCTGGACGTGGCCTCGCACCTCCACGACGGCGTGATCCTTGTCGAGATCGAGCCGCCGGACGAGCGCGAGGGCGAGGAGGCTCTCGTCGCCGCGCGCGCGCTGCAGCGGGCCGTGAGCCGTCTTCGCGGGTCGGGCGAAGACGTCGAGACGCTCGCACAGGTCGCAGTAACAGGCATTCGCGCGATCTCGGGCTACGAGCGCGTCCTGGTCTACCGTTTCGACGAGCGATGGGACGGCGAGGCCATCGCCGAAGATAAGGTCGACGACTGGGAGCAGTCGTTCCTGGGCCTGCACTTCCCCGCGTCCGACATCCCGCGCCAGGCCCGCGACCTCTACGCCCGCAGTCCGCTGCGCTGGGTGCCGCGACGCGACTACGAGCCGGTGCCGTTGCTCTCAGACCCGGCCTGGCGCCCGGGCGTGCCGCTCGACCTCTCCTTCGCGCGGCTGCGCAGCCTGTCGCCCGTCCATCTGCAGTACCACCGCAACATGGGCGTCGACGGCACCATGTCCCTGTCGATCCTGCGTGACGGGCGCCTCTGGGGCCTCGTCGTCTGTCATCACCGCGAGCCGCACAAGCCGTCCGCAGGGCAGCGGTCCGCGGTGGCCGCCTTGACCGATGCCTTCGCGCTCCGACTGGCGCCGGCGGAACGGGCGGGCATGGAGGCACTGCGTCGTGCCGACGTGCAGCGCATCGGGCAGGTGCTGGCGCACCTGGCGGACAGCGACGACGTCGTCGCCGCGGCGGCGACCGGCTCCGTGAGGCTCGACGACCTCTTCAGGGCCACCGGCGCCGTCGCGATCAGCGGCGACAAGGTCGGGACGTTGGGTCGCTGTCCCGTCGGGGCCGACCTCGCTACGCTCGTCGCCTGGCTGCGCGAGCGGACCGAAGGCGAACTCTTCGGTACGCAGAACCTGGCGGGCGAGTACCCGCCGGCGTCCGCCTACCCCGATGTGGCGAGCGGCCTGCTCGCGATCTTTCTGACGCCGGACAAAGCGGACATGTTCCTCTGGTTCAGGCCCGAGCAGGCCCGGCTCGTCAGCTGGGGCGGCGACCCGCGCAAGGACGCCTCCACGACGGCGCCCGCGCCCCGCCTGTCCTTCGAGCGCTGGGTCGAGACCCGGCACGGCGAGTCGCGCGCTTGGGAGCTTTGGGAGCTCGAGACCGCCTTGGACCTGCGGCAATCGATTATCGAGGTAATCGTCCGCAACCTCCGCCGCGTCGCCGACCTCAACGAGCGCCTACGGCAATCGCAGAAAATGGAGGCGGTCGGGCAACTCACCGGCGGCCTGGCGCACGACTTCAACAACCTGCTGACCGGCATTACCGGGAGCCTCGACCTGCTGCAGGCCCGTATCGCCCAAGGGCGCATAAGCGACGTCGGCAAGTACGTCGCCGCGGCGCAGGGCGCGGCCAAGCGGGCGGCGGCGCTGACCCACCGGCTCCTCGCCTTCTCGCGTCGGCAAACGCTCGACCCCAAGCCTGTCGACGTCAACAAGCTTGTCGCCGGCATGGAGGAGATGGTCCGCCGTACCGTCGGGCCGGCCATCGCCGTCGAGGTCGTCGGCAAGGCAGGCCTGTGGCTCGCGCTGGTCGACGAGAACCAGCTTGAGAACGCGCTGCTCAACCTCTGCATCAACGCGCGCGACGCCATGCCGGACGGCGGCCGCATCACCATCGAGACCGCCAACAAGTGGCTCGACGTGAGGGCCTCGAAACAGCGCGACTTGCCGGAGGGCCAGTACCTCACGCTCTGCGTCACCGACACGGGCACAGGCATGACCCCCGAGGTGATCGAGCGCGCCTTCGACCCGTTCTTCACCACCAAGCCGCTGGGCGAGGGCACGGGCCTTGGCCTCTCTATGATCTACGGCTTCGCGCGCCAGTCCAACGGGCAGGTGAGGATCTACTCCGAGCTCGGACAGGGCACGACCATGTGCATCTACCTGCCGAGGCACGTCGGACGGGCCGTGGCCGCCGAGCCCGAGCAGGCTGCGGAGGTCGCGCGCGCCGGGCACGGCGAGACGGTGCTGGTCGTCGACGACGAGCCGACCATCCGCATGCTCGTCAACGACGTGCTCGCCGACTTCGGCTACGGCGCCATCGAGGCCGTGGACGGAGCCTCGGCGCTGAAGGTCCTGCAGTCGAGCGCGCGCGTCGACCTGCTCGTCACCGACGTCGGGCTTCCGGGCGGGCTCAACGGCCGGCAGGTCGCCGACGCCGGGCGTTCCCTACGCCCTGGCCTCAAGGTGCTGTTCATCACCGGCTATGCCGAGAACGCCGCCGTCGGAAACGGGCACCTCGACCACGGCATGAGGGTGCTGACCAAGCCGTTTGCCATGGACGCGCTCGCGTCGCGCATTCGCGACATGATCGAGGAACGCTGACCAGGACGACGCTGCTGTCGCGCCCTCGCTAGATCTACCAATCCTGCACCAACCGGGTCGGCTACATCACCTCGACGTTGCCAACCTCGCCGGCCCGCGACGGTTCGCCTGTCGTCACGGCCTTCAGGTAGCCGAAGGCGTAGGTCATGACCCCTGTCGGCGTGTCCCAATACTCGGCCCGTTCCGCCTCGACCCGGATCAGCACGACGTTTTCGTCCTTGGCTCCGTCGGGGAACCAGGCCCGGTAAACCTCGCTCCACATCGCCTCGACCCTCGACCGGTCCGCCACGATCTCCGCGCGGCCGCTGACGGCGACGAAACGCTGCTTTTTCGGATCGGCGAAGGTGACGAGCACCTCCGGGTCGGCCCCCAACTCCTTCGCCTTGCGCGAGTCCTTCTTGGAAAAGAACCAAAGATCGCCGTTGTCCTCGGCTTTGCGCAGCGCCATCGGCCTGGCGTGGAGCGGATCGCCTCCGGTACCCTGCGTCGTGAACAGCGCGTAGTCGATGCCGCCGATCATCTCCGCCACCTTGCGGCGCCCGCCTCTTCGTCGTGTCCGTCCATCGCCGATCTCCCGCGTGTTGGCGACGTCTGGCCATCTCCCCCGGCTGCGTCCGAACACAGCCCGAGGGTTAGCCTTGAGTCGCGGCAGGGCAATGTGACATAGGGGGCGTGAACCGCGGCCGGAAAAGGTCGCGGCGGGGTTCTACCCGCGCTTCGAGGCGCGCTGGCGGATCGTCGAGGCGATCGGACGGGCGATCATGCTCGTCGCCATCGTCGCCGTGCTTTCGGCCGCTCGGCGGCGGCCCCGTAAACCTGTGGACGCGCACGGTGTCGGGCAGCGGCCTGAGTGTGCCCTTCCAGCCGGTGGCGCGGTTCGGGACGTCCAGCCGGATCGACGTCACGATCCCCGTCGAGGCGGGAGCAAAAGAGGTGGCGGTGACCCTGTCGGACGCCATCGCCGGCGGCTTCGACCTGCAGTCCGTCACGCCGCAGCCGACGCGCTGGGAGTCCGGCGACGGCTCCCGCGGCTGCCTTCGTGCCCGAGTTCGGGGCGGAGCGCATGGTGGTGCACCTGGGAGGCATGCCGCTCTCCGAGGGCTGGTTAACGCTCAGCGTGCAGCTCGACGGGCGGCCGCCGCTCGCCTGGTCTGAGTTCGTCCTTCCCTGACCCCCACCATGGAGCCCACCGCATGATGCGACGGCATTCGAAATGGTGCGGAACGGTCAGCGTTGTCCCTCCGCGGGATGAAAAAATCGCTGCGGAAGGATGCTTCGACGTTGAAAAGCCGTCCGAAGATCAAGCCGCTGCATGCGACGTCTGCGCATCCCCTGGAGTGTCAGCAACTCTGTCAAATCGAGGGCGCGCCAGTACGTAGCCTTGGACGAGGCGTACGCCGAGATCCTGCACTGTAGCCAGCTCGCCGAGAGTTTCGATGCCCTCGCAGATCGGCGCGATGCCAAGGTCCTCGAGCATCGCAAGCGCATTCTTGAGGATCACCTGCTTCACGCGGTTTGTATCGATGCCGCGGATGAGGTCCATATCGAGTTTGACGATGTCGGGCTGGAAGCGTGACAGAAGGTTCAGCCCTGCATAACCGGCGCCGAAGTCGTCTATCGCCGTCTTGAAGCCGACGTCGCGGTAGGTCTTGAGAATGTTGAGGACGTGATCCGCATCGAGACGCTCGACTTCGGTGAATTCAAAGATGATCTGATTGAGCGGAAATCCGGTGCGGCGCGCTGCGTCCAACGTCAGGCGGATGCATGCCCGCGGCTCGTAAACGGCCTGCGGCATGAAGTTGATCGAGAGCCCGGAGCCGTCAATGGCGCTTCGACGCGCGGATGCCATCTCGATTGCCTTGACCCGGCACTGCTGGTCGAAGGCGTAACGGTTGGCGTCGTCGACCTGCGAGAGAATCGTGTCGGCGCCTTCGCCGTCGACGCCTCGCACCAGCGCCTCATGCGCGAACACGGCTCCCGATCCTAGATCGAAAATTGGTTGAAATGCCATCGAAAACGGAATGTCAAAGCCGGCGCCATCACGGCATCCACTACAGGTTAGAGCCATCGGGGAACTCTGGTCTAGAAACGATACGACGCTAGCGCTTCCAGGTTAAAGCCTTGCAAACACCATCAATTGTGTAGCAGCGGGCCTTGGTTCACCAGTCCGCGAGCTTGCCTAGCGCATTGTGCGGCAGCTGCACTCCGAAGGGCGAAGTCGACAGGGCGTGACGCCGCATTCATGTTTTCCGCCAACCAAGCCAAAATAGGCGCGCGCAGCGCCTCCTCCGCGATCGATCCGTCGGCGACTACGAAGGCCTTGAGGCGCATTCCCTTGTCCAGTCGCATCAGGCGCACCGCGACCCGGCCACCCCCGGCCGTTCACGCAGCGCGGCGGCGACTTGCTGGGGATACCCGGAAGCTCCTCCCGTCACCACGACTGTGTTGCCGGTCATCTGCATTTCTGCCTCCTGCTGGTTACGCCGCGTCATTCGGTTATGTCGACGCCGAGCCGATGGACTCGCTTGTCGATGCGATGCGCTCGGACGTCTGGTCGCCCTCCGCCGGCGGCGGCGGCTCGCGCCGAAAGCCGAACCAAATAGATTCGGACTCGAAGGTTCGGGATCATCGTGCGATCCGCTCGGCAAGGAACGGACAAAAGGAGTCGAGCGCCGCGCCGGCCGCGATAAGCCGACCCACACCTGACACGAAGCCGTGTGGCATCCCTTCCCAGACATCGACCGTGACGTCGGAGCCGGCCGCGGTCGCTTCGCGGCCGTAGCGGATGGCATCGTCGAGCAGGACCTCGTCGTCGCCGACGTGGATGCGGGTCGGGGCGTGGTCGCCGAGGGCGGCGAACAAAGGGGATGCGCGGGGATCGGTTGCGTCCTGTCCGCCGAGGTAGCCACGCACCAGCTCCTCGACTTGGCTGCGGGTGAAGTATGGATCGGCGTCCGACCGGCTGTTCCAGCTCTCACCGCTCATCGTCAGGTCCGTCACCGGTGACAGCGCTGTTGCGGCCGCTGGGCGGGGTTCAGCGGTCGATGCGAGCAGGAGGGCGAGACAGCCGCCGGCGGAGTCGCCTGTGACGACCGGCCGGGAGCCGAACTTCCGGGTCAACGCGGCATAGCAGGCCCGTACGTCGTCGATGGCGGCTGGGAAGGGGTGCTCGGGTGCCAGCCTATAGTCGGGGATGAACGCCTCGGCACCGACCCGGACCGCGATCTGTCCGACGAGATTGCGGAACGCATGAGCCGTTCCCCAGGTGAACCAGCCTCCGTGCAGGTGCAGCAGCACTCCGCCGCATTGGGCGTTCTCTGGAGCGCACCAGACACCTGGCTCCTGCTCGACGAGATCGTCGGGCCGACTATTTTCGACTACTGGTCCAGTCCGAAGCGCTGACTTCGGCGTATGGAGAGCAGCTAGTGGATCAGGTCTTGCGCGGAGCAAGGGCGTGATCCGACGCGATCACGTCGGCCAGCCACTCGAACCGTACTCGTGTCATCTCGTCGACGGCCGAGCGCCACTGGGTCGCGGCGATGGCTCATCTTGTGAAGCCTCTTGACCATGGGTGGCGAGACCGGCCCACCACAGGATCAGCGGAGACGGCGGTCTGTGACCGTCGCGCCGTCTCAACGCGTCTACTTCGCCCCCGACGGCCGACCACGGGCTTCTGTGTGGGCTGAAGCTCCCGAGCATGGCGCACGTGGCCGACACTCTGCCGCCGCCTAACCCGGCATCAACGGCATCCGCAACGACGCGCGGCGCTCGGCCGCGTACTACATGGTGACGGGGCAGAAGCTGTTCATGCGCGCGCCGGTCGCCCGGCGACCATGGCGCCCGCGGCTTCGGCTCTAGTCCATTGCAAAATAGGCCACTAGTTAGAGACGATCTTGATCGTGAATATGCCCTGCCCGAGGAATTGTACCTCATAGCTTTTTAGCTTCGCCGCAACCTCTTCCTCGCAACGTGATCACAAGTGCGTAGTAGCGACGACGACGGGCATTTAGGCTTCCCCAAAAAAATCCACTTATGCTAGAGACGGGATCGTCTTCGCCGATATCCCCAAGCACCGCAGCGGAGTCCTGCGGGGGAAGGCCACAGGAGTGGACAAGGAACCTGTCGACCTGCGTAACCTCACTCCTGGACCAACACCTTGGCCCTTCAGTCGGACGACGCAAAATCCCGTAAGGTCGTAACCATCAGCTAAACTCGCTTATAAAAAGCGTGCTCTCCGTGTCCAGCCGTTCAGCCGCTTTAATGGAGGCAATATGTTGTGGTGGCATCAGACAGGCCGTCGGGTCGTGTGCATCAATGCAGTTCCCGATATTTCGGGGGCGCCGTGGGGGCTCCTGACAGAAGGCGGCGTCTACACGATTTGTCGAGCCGTCGAGGCGATCGACAGTCAAATGCATTTTCGCGTGTGGTTTATTCTCGATGAAATTGCCGGCACCGGCTTCTATGCAGATCGTTTTCGCCCAGCTCGGAACACGTCGATCGAGGGATTGCGTCGCCTGCTAAGCCCAGAGTTGGAAGATGCGTAATCAAATAATGAGTGTCGCGAAGACGCCGGCAAGCAGATCACTATGGTGGTAGCCAAACCTCGCAAAAGCCTCTTTGACGAAACGATTCTCCTGCGACTTGCGGCACCTCCACCCCGGTTGCAACCACCCTCCATCGCGAACGTCTGATGCGTAAAGCTGAGATAGTGAAATCACGCGCGTAGATCAACTGCCTTTCATTTTTGACATCGGCAAAAACAGTGCAGGACTGTGTAGTATTCTTATTCTCGGTCATCACAGAATGCTGATAATGTTGACACGATAGGGGACAATGCGCACGCGCAACACATTGCTCGTCTCAATCGCCAATCAGCTCTATGCCCCTCAACCGTTACTTAATACAAAAGATTTGATTGCACCATGCGACGGATTGCGGCGGCTCCAGGTACATCGCTTGTGCAGACTGCATCGTCTCCACCAAACGTCCTTCTGAAAGCCGTGGCCTACACGGCTCAAAAGGGCTTCTTTTTTACGCGGCTTGTCCGGCAAGACCCGAGGGTCCTCCATGAACCACAATGGAAGACCTGTTTTTAAGACTTTGACAAGCGAACCGACAGGCTTCGTGCCCGATCGTTTGATCCCACCATCGCCGACGCCTGTCTGACGTTTGGCTTCGTCACCCGGCGCGCCCGCGGTCCGCCGGATGCGGAAACTGCAGGCGCGCTCCTCGCCCGAACAGCTTGTGGCGCAGGGTGCCCTCGGGATAAATAAGCGCCGCCTCTGGTGGACCGCTGGGGGCCCTCGTGTCTTGCGCCAAGAAATGCCCCTGTGATCGACGAGCGGCGCTCGCCTGTGATTGCCGAAGAAAGGCAATTTCGCCGATGAGCCCCGTGAGCGTCGAGAGAAGCTTTGTTGCGTACTGGCGAACGCCGTCGAAAATAATTGCTCGCCGTCCCACCGGCGGCAGAAGAAACTCAGCTTTGTCGCGCAACGCCTTGCTTTGCGATTGACCGGTGAATGACTTTCAAATGATCTTCTCCACTCGCAGCCAGCGGAAAGCGAGGCAGAAGTGGTTCATAGACCGACGATCGTCGGAGTGTCCGGGAGCGTTACAAGGCCGTCACGGACGACGGCCCTCGTGCGGAGCATCGTCGAGGCGATCGCCTCCAGGGCCGACACCGACACCGAGATTGTCGAGCTGGCCGACGCCGCCCCGCATTTGTTCGCGGCGCTGACGCCCTATCAGGTCGAAGGCAGGGCGCGCGAGATCCTCGATCTCATCGAGGGCGCCGACCTACTTGTCGTCGGCACCCCCGTGTACCGCGCCTCCATGTCGGGCGCGCTGAAGCACCTGTTCGATCTCGTCGATCACCGCGCCTTCGCTGGCAAGCCGGTCGTGCTCGCGGCGACGGGTGGCAGCCTCATGCACGGCCTCGTCACCGAACACCAGATGCGTCCGCTGTTCGGCTTTCTCAATGCCTTGACGCTCCCGACAACAGTCTACGCCGTCGAGTCCGACTTCGACAACTATCGCGTCACGACGGCCAAGATCGGCGAGCGCATCGCGCGCGCTGCCGACGAGGCCGTCTTGCAGCTCGGCTTCGGCGCGCCTGCGCTTGCATGGCGCAGCACTCGCGCGAAAGCCTGAGCGCATGGCGCGACTGCAACAAGGCGCCTTCCTGATGCCCATCAATACGTGAGGCCGTCGGTGAGTGGATCGCGCTCGGTCCAGCAGCCCATCTGCCAGCAAGACGCCCGTGCTGATGCTGCGTTCATCCCTGCGATAAAATTCTACCGCCTGTGTCGTTCGCAAAAACACATTCTCCAAAGACGTCAATCAAAACCGATGCATTCCCTCGACGAGCGTAGCCCTGCTTGCCACCTTGAAGCTCGCAGCCGCTCCAAAGAGGTAGAACGACAAAGATGAGCGACGTCCTCGCTTTAGAAGACATCGGCGCGCATCGGGAACGCAGCCGTCGATTGCCATGGATGCGGCCGAAAGCCTGGATGGGTTGGCTGCTGCCGATCGCGATCCTGATCCTGTGGCAGGCCGGCGCCTCGACCGGCATGCTGTCTTCGACCATCCTGCCCAACCCGCTCGATATCGGGCGCGCGGCTTACCGGCTCTCTGCGAGCGGCGAGCTGCTGACCAACATGGAGACGAGCACGCTGCGCGCGCTAGCCGGCCTCGTCGTCGGCGGCGGCATCGGGCTGGCGCTTGGCGTCGCCAACGGGCTGTCGCGCTGGTCGGACACGTTCACCGACACCACGCTGCAGATGGTTCGCAACGTGCCCCATCTCGCGCTGATCCCGCTCGTCATCGTTTGGTTCGGCATCGACGAGGGCGCCAAGCTGTTCCTCGTCGCGCTCGGCGTCTTCTTTCCGATCTACCTCAACACGCTGCACGGCATCCGCGCCGTGGACCCGCAGCTCGTCGAGATGGGCCGCAGCTACGGCATGGGTCCGGCGACGCTGTTTCGCCGCATCATCTGGCCGGGCGCGCTCCCCTCGATCTTCGTCGGCCTGCGCTACGCGCTCGGCATCACCTGGCTGACGCTGATTGTCGCCGAGACGATCGCGGCTCAGTCGGGCATCGGCTACATGGCCATGCAGGCGCGCGAGTTCATGCAAACCGACGTCATCGTGCTCGCCATCCTCATCTACGCCGTGCTTGGCAAGGTCGCCGACACCATCGTGCGCGTGCTGGAGCGCATTTTCCTGGCGTGGAACCCAGCCTATGCCGGCAAGGGAGCGCGGGCATGAGCGTCGTGGCATGCCAACAGCCTGGCGCGCCCGCGCAAACGCCAATCCATCGATCGCCGCTGTCAATCACCGCGAGGGGGCTGTCGAAGTCCTTCGGCGACCGTCGCGTCATCGCAGACCTGGACCTACACATCCTGGCCGGGCAGTTCCTTGCCGTGATCGGTCGCAGCGGGTGCGGCAAGAGCACCCTGCTGCGCCTGCTGAGCGGGCTGGAGCAGCCGGATGCCGGCACGCTGCGCTTCGGCGACGCGCCGGCCGGCGCGGTCCCGAAGGCCGACGTGCGCCTGATGTTCCAGGAGCCGCGCCTGCTGCCCTGGGCGAAGGTAGCGGGCAACGTGGAGGTCGGGCTGGGCTCGGCCAGCGGCACGGCGGAGGCCCGCCGCCGCGCGCTGGACACGCTGGCGCAGGTCGGTTTGGGTGACCGTGCCGATCTTTGGCCGGCGACGCTGTCGGGCGGGCAGAAGCAGCGCGTGGCGCTCGCCCGCGCCCTCATCTCGCACCCGCGCATCCTCGCCTTCGACGAGCCCCTGGGCGCGCTCGACGCGCTGACGCGCATCGAGATGCAGCGCCTCATCGAGCGCGTCTTCACCGAACAGGCCTTCACCGCTCTGCTCGTGACCCACGACGTCAGCGAGGCGTTGGCGCTGGCCGACCGCATCATCCTGCTCGACGAGGGCGGCATCGCGCTCGACGTCGACGTGCCGCTGCCCCGTCCGCGCCGGCGCGGCTCGCCGGAAGCGGCGGCTCTCGAGGAGCGCATCCTCGCCCAGTTGCTCGGCGGCGAGACATGAAGCCCACCAACGGATCGACAAGATGACCGACCTCTCACGCCGCAACTTCGTCGCCGCCGGCACGGCGACCTTGAGCGTGGCCACTCTCGCCCTGGCGGCCACGCAGGCTCGGGCCGGCGGCACAGTGCGGATTGGCTACCAGATCTACGGCAACCTGCTGCTGCTCAAGACGAGCGGGCTGCTCGAGGAGAAGCTGAAGCCCCTGGGTTGGACCGTGGAATGGAAGAAGTTCGTCTCCGGGCCGCCGCTGATGGAGGCGCTGGGCGCGGGCGCGATCGACTTCGGCTCGGCCGGCGAGACGCCGCCGATCTTCGCGCAGGCCGCCGGCGTCCCTCTAGTCTACCTCGGCGCCGAGCAGCCGTCGCCGACAGGTGAGGCCATCCTCGTCCTCGCCGGCAGCCCGATCACGACGCTGGCCGAGCTGAAGGGCAAAAAGGTCGCGTTCACCAAGGGTGCCAACGTCCACAACCTCTACGTTCGGGCGCTGGAGAAGGCCGAACTATCGGCAAAGGACGTCTCGCCGGTCTACCTCGCTCCCGCCGACGGGCGGGCCGCGTTCGAGCGCGGCAGCGTTGAGGCCTGGGCGATTTGGGACCCGTACCTCGCCGCAGCGCAGGCCGGCATCAAGACTCGGGTGCTGGCGAACGGCACCGGGCTCGTGGCCAATCGGCAGTTCTATTTCGGCCGGCGCGGCTTCGCGGACGCGTCGGTGGCGGCGGCGTTCCGGCAGGCGGTCGTCGAGACCGACACGCGGGCCGCCGCCGATCGTGGCAAGGTCGCCGACATCCTCGCGCCGAGCGTCAACTTGCCGGAGGCGGTTATTGCTGACGCGGTGAACCGCCAACCCTGGTCCTATCAGACGATCGATCCCGGCATCGCGCGCGAGCAGCAAGCGATCGCCGACAGGTTTCACGCGCTCGGCCTCATCCCCAAGCCGATCCGGATCAGCGACGCCCTGCCGGCCGCCTGAGCCCGCGCACCGAAGGTCGAGCATGCCTCTAACGAGACGTACCGCCGCGACGATGATCGCGAGCCTCGCGCTGCCGCCGGCAAGGACGTCCGCCGCGATCCCCGTGCGCTTCAGCTATCAACGCTCCTCCACGCTGCTGACGCTGCTCAAGGCCGACGGCACGCTTGATGCGCCGTTCGCCGCCAAGGGTTTCGTGCCGGCGTGGACCCTCTTCGACGACGTCATCGTGCCGATGAACGCCGGCACCGTCGACTTCGACGCCGACGTGGCCGATGCCGTGCCGATCTTCACGCAGAGCGCCGGCGCGCCTCTGACCTTCTACGCGCGTGAGGTGGGTTCGCCGGCGGCCGAGGCGGTCATCGTGCCCGTCCAATCCGCAGTTCGCACGATGGCCGACCTCAAGGGCAAGATCGTCGCGGTGCACCGCGGCTCCGGCTGTCATTTCATCCTGGCTGCCTCGCTGAAGCGAGTCGGCCTGAGCTTCGCGGACATTACGCCGGCCTACCTCACGCCGTCCGACGCGGGAGCGGCCTTCGAGCGCGGCAGCGTTGACGCCTGGTCGATCTGGGATCCATTCCTCGCTCTCACGGAGGCAAAGCTGCCGACGCGCACGATCTGCGACGCGACCGGCCTGTCGCACTACCACCGCTACTACACGGCGGCGACGCGCTTCGTGGAGGCCCATCCCGACCTCGTCGCGATCGTCTACCAGGCGCTCGTCGCCAAAGGCGCCTGGGTCCAGCGGCATTCCGTGGAGGCGGCCGAACGTCTTTCGCCGATCTGGGGCGGCATGCCGGTGCCAGTGATCGAGCGCGCCAACGGCCGGCGCACCTATGCCGTCGAGCCGGTCGACAAGGGCCAGCTCGCCGATCAGCAGCGCATCGCCGACACCTTCGCGGCCGCCCACCTTATCCCCAAGCCGATCGACACCACGAACGTGCGCATCTGGCACCCGCCGGCGAGTCCCACGTGAGCGCGGGCCTTCTGCTGACCGAGGTGACCGCCGAACGGCGGGCCCACGAGCTCGCGGCGTCGTTCTCGGGCACCGCCGCCGAGCATGACCGCACCGGCGCGTTTCCCTTTGAGAACTTCCGCCTCCTGCACGAGGCCGGCCTGCTCGCGCTGCGTACGCCGAAGCGCTTCGGCGGCGTCGGCGCCGGCATCGCCGAGGCCGCTCGCGTGATTGGTGCAATTGCGCAGGGCGACGCCGCCACCGCGCTGGTGCTCGCGATGCAATACATCCAGCACGCCGGTATTTCACGCAGCACACGCTGGCCAGAGTTGCTGAAGGAGCGGATCGCCCGCGAGACGGTCGCCGGCATCTCGCTGATCAACGCCCTGCGCGTCGAAGCGGACCTCGGCTCTCCAGCGCGCGGCGGTCTGCCGGGGACGATTGCGTCGCTTCGCAGCGACGGCTGGCATCTTTCCGGCCGCAAGATCTACTCAACGGGCGCACCGATCCTCGCCTGGTACGCCGTCTGGGCGCGCACCGACGAGGCCGAGCCATGCGTCGGCACCTTCCTGGTGCCGACCGGCCAGCCCGGCACGCGCATCGAGGAGACCTGGGATCACCTCGGCCTGCGCGCGAGCGGCAGCCACGACGTCGTGTTCGAGGACGTCCTCGTCCCGCTCGACCATGCCGTCGACGTCCGTCCGCCCGCTGAGTGGACGCCGGCCGACACGCTGCAGCAGCACGTCGAGAACGGCATCCTTTTGGCCGCCCTCTACGACGGCGTCGCTCGGGCGGCGTTCGCGTGGCTGGTCGCGTTCCTCGAGACGCGCACGCCGACGAGCCTCGGAAGGCCCCTCGCCACCCTGCCTCGCGTGCAGGATATTGTGGGCGGCATCGCGATGAAGCTGCGCGTGAACCAGCGGCTGATCGACGGCCTTTCCGGCGAGATCGATGCCGGAGTGGCGACCCCGGCGACAGACGCCCACGTCGTCAAATCCGTCGTCACCAACAACGCCGTGGAGGCGATCGAGG
Source organism: uncultured Beijerinckiaceae bacterium (assembly GCA_964246205.1). GTDB lineage: Bacteria > Pseudomonadota > Alphaproteobacteria > Rhizobiales > Beijerinckiaceae > RH-AL1. The sequence goes on from CAXTQM010000004.1 coordinate 20,576, forward strand.
CCGCACTGAGCCTCACCGGCAACCACGGCCTGACCCGCGCCAACCCTCTGCAACGGCACTACCGCGACGCGCTGTGCGGGCGCGTGCACACGCCGCAGGACGATGCGACGCGCGCGATGCTTGGGCGCCTAGCGCTCGACTGACTGCAACGACAGGAGACGCTAACCGTGCGAAAGTCATCCAAAGTCGAGTTCATCGGCTACATAAACACGCAGCCGGTGTCGGAAATCCACCCAGCCGAGGGTCCGGTCATCGACGTCGATTACGTCGGCACGGTCGCCCGCGCGCACGAGGCCGCCGGCTTCGATCGCGCACTCGTGGCCTTTCACTCGACTGCGCCCGACAGCATCATCGTCGCCGGCCACGCCGCCTCCGTCACGAGCCGCCTTGGCCTGATGATCGCGCATCGGCCGGGCTTCGCCGCGCCGACAGTCGCAGCGCGGCAGCTCGCCACGCTTGACCAGTTCAGCGGCGGGAGGGTCGCCGTGCATATCATCACCGGCGGCAACGATGCCGAGCAGCGCCAGGACGGCGACGTCCTCGGCAAGGAGGAGCGGTACGCCCGCACCGACGAGTACCTCGACGTGATGAAGCGGGAGTGGACGAGCGAGAGGCCGTTCGACCACAACGGTCGCTTCTACGAGGTAGCCGGTGCTTTCTCCGCCGTGCGCAGCCTGCGCGGCCCGCACATTCCAATCTACTTCGGCGGCGCCTCTGAAGCCGCGCTGAAGGTCGCCGCCAAGCACGCCGACGTCTACGCGTTGTGGGGCGAGACCCACGCGCAGGTCCGTGAGCTGATTGGCAAGGTGTCCGGGCTGGCGCGCGCGCACGGCCGTGCGCCGCGCTTCAGCCTGTCGATGCGTCCCATCCTCGCCGACACCGAGGAGAAAGCCTGGGCGCGCGCTGAGGCCATCTACCAGCGCGCCTTGGCGCTTGAGACGGCAGCCGGCGTCGTCTCGAAGCCTCCTGCCACCAACACCGGCGCGCACCGCCTGCTGGCCGCGGTGGCCCAAGGCGAGCGGCTGGACAAGCGGCTGTGGACCAAGATGGCCTCGCTGAGCGGCGGTCGCTGGAACTCCACTGCTTTGGTCGGCACGCCCGAGCAGGTTGCCGAGGCGCTGGTCGACTATCACGACTTAGGCGTCACCACCTTCCTCATTCGCGGGTTCGATCCGCTTGAGGACGCGGTCGACTACGGCCGCAGCCTGATCCCGCTGACGCGGGAGATCGTCGCCAAACGGACAGACGGCGCCCATAGATCGGCGCGACACGGAGAAGCCGCATGACCCAGTCCGAGCCTCTCATCCAGGCTTGCGATCAAGCCAACGTCCTCTGGTTCCTGCCGACGCACGGCGACGGCCGCTATCTCGGCACCACGTTCGGCGCTCGCGAAGTCACACTGAAGTACCTGACGCAGGTTGCGAAGGCGGCGGACGATTGCGGCTATTTCGGCGTGCTGCTGCCGACCGGCCGCTCCTGCGAAGACAGCTGGGTCGTCGCATCGGCGCTGGCGCCGCTCACAGAGCGGTTGCGCTTCCTCGTCGCCGTACGACCTGGTCTGCAGTCGCCGACGCTGGCGGCGCGCATGACCGCGGCGCTCGACAGACTCTCGGACGGCCGCCTCCTGATCAACGTCGTGACCGGCGGCGACCCTGTGGAGAACAAGGGCGACGGCATCTTTCTCGCCCACGACGAGCGCTACGCCGTCACCGACGAGTTCCTGCGGATCTACACGCGCCTGCTCGCGGGCGAGACCTTTGACTTCCACGGCAAGCACCTGCAGGTCGAGGGGTCCAAGATCCTGTTCCCGCCGGTGCAGCTTCCCCATCCGCCGCTCTACTTCGGCGGGTCCTCGCCGGCCGGGCAGGACGTGGCGGCCAAGCTTGTGCAGAAATACCTGACCTGGGGTGAGCCGCCGGCGGCAGTGGCCGAGAAGGTCGCGCACATGCGCGCGCTCGCCGCCGCGCAAGGACGCGAGATGAGCTTCGGCATCCGCCTCCACGTCATCGTTCGCGAAACCAACGAGGAGGCTTGGTGCGAGGCGGCCAAGCTGATCGAGCACGTCGACGATGCGACCATCGCCGAGGCGCAGAAGGCCTTCGCGCGCATGGATTCGGTCGGGCAGAACCGCATGGCGGCGCTGCACGGCGGCAAACGCGACAAGCTCGAGGTCAGCCCCAATTTGTGGGCCGGCGTCGGCTTGTTGCGCGGCGGCGCCGGTACGGCACTGGTCGGGGATCCCGACACCGTCGCCGAGCGCATGCGCGAGTACATGGCCTGCGGTATCGGCACCTTCATCATGTCGGGTTATCCGCACCTGGAGGAGGCCTACCGCTTCGCCGAGCTGGTACTGCCGCGCCTACCGCTGGCGACAGACACGATCGCGCCGAGATCCGGCACCACGCATCGCGGTCCTTTCGGAGAGATGATCGGCAATAACCGACCGCCGCGTTGACAAGCTCGTCGATGACGTTAAAGCCCTACTCTCCTCCTCAAAGCCGCGAGCAGTGTCCACGGGTGACCTTCGAGCATCCGGTCTTATCCTGTCGCTTGGGTAGGCAGCACTGCTCGCGAAAAGCGCCAGCCACAACGAGCTTGTGAGTGAAGCAGAAGAGATCGAATAAGTGTCGGCCGATGTGGACGATCGTGCGAGCGAAGCGGGAGGTAGTTCTGCGAGAGAACGTTCGCTCTCAGCGCCCTTCCCTCCGCCAGTTTTCTACTTGAGAGTATTGTCTCTCCTCTTCC
>CAXTQM010000005.1:0-21941 GCA_964246205.1 uncultured Beijerinckiaceae bacterium
GCGCCGCACCACGTCGGCCACGGCGCGAGCTTCGGCCTTGTCACCCTTGAGGAAGGCGAGGCGGGCGGGCGTGGCGGCGAAGAGGTCGCGCACCTCGACGCGGGTGCCGGAGGGCTGCGCGCCGGGTCGCACGGCGCCCTTGCGGCCGGCATCGACGGTGAGCGCGTGGCCCGCAGCAGCGTCGGCGGCCCGCGTGGCGATCGAGAGCAAGGCGACGGAGGCGATCGAAGGCAGCGCCTCGCCGCGAAATCCTAGCGTGCCGATGCGGGCGAGGTCGCCGTCCGGCAGTTTGGAGGTGGCGTGGCGTTCCACCGCCAGTTCGAGGTCGGCGGCATCCATGCCGGCGCCGTCGTCGACCACCCGGATCAACCGTCGCCCGCCGCCCTCGATCGTCACCTCGACGCGCCGCGCCCCGGCATCGAGCGCGTTCTCGACCAGCTCCTTCACCGCCGCCGCCGGCCGCTCCACCACCTCGCCGGCGGCGATGCGGTCGATCAGCACCCTGTCGAGCCGGCGGATCGCCACGGGTCGCAATCTCCTGCGATCGAGGCTTGCACGACGCGCCCCGATGATCTAGGTAACGTAACCGAAATCGAAGGTGAAGTCCAATCCGGGCCGCTCCCGGCATCGCCGCCGACAGCGGTTTCGTCCCCCGACATTCGACGCGACCGAAGTCAGAGTACCGCGACATAACAGCGGGACGAAGTCAGGGTATGGCGACAAAAACAGCGACCACTGGCGCGTACCGCGACATGGTCCGATTCGGCGAGGCCGAACGGCGACATCAGCCGCTCCGACGGAGCTTTGCGGGCGAGAGGTCGGGCGGTCCGTCCGCGGAGATCGGCGTCCGATCGGCCCATGCTGCCATCGGCTCACGCGCGACCGCGACGCGGTTCCGCCCCGTCCGTTTCGCGCGGTAGAGCGCGTCGTCGGCCCTTTGCACGATATCGTCGGCGTCACGCGACGCATCGTTGATGGCGACGCCGAGGCTGATCGTTATGCGTCCACCCGCGACCGCCCGGGCGAACGTCTCCTCGACCCTGGCCCTGACGCGTTCGGCGGTGACCACGGCGCCTCGCAGGTCGACGTCGTCGATCATGATGGCGAACTCCTCGCCGCCGTAGCGCGCGACGAGGTCGGCCGCCTTGCGCAGTTCCGACTTCAGGATAGTGGCGACGCGGGCCAGCACGAGGTCTCCGGTCGGATGACCGAAGGTGTCGTTGAAACGCTTGAAATGATCGATGTCGACCATGACGAGCGCGAACCGCGACCGCGCCGCGAGGCAGCGCTCGAGCCGCTCGTTGAAGGTGCGTCGGTTCGCGATGTCCGTCACCGCGTCGAGATGCGACAGGCGGTCGAGTTCGTAGCGCGCCTCGATGAGGGCGAGCAGTTGCGCATTGCGCTCGTCGATCAGGATGAAGAGACCGGCCGCCATCGCCGGCACGAGGAGCAGCAGCACGCGGAAGTCAGGGTCGTCGGCCAGCACGCATCCCGCCAGGATCGGGCCGAGGCTGAGGACCAGCTGGCTCTTGGCCAACCGCGGCACGGCGGAGTTGCGGGCGGCGACCGAACCGGCGATGCCGACCGTCGACAGGATGGGGATCGCGTAGAGAACGGCATCGTGGGTGGTGGCCAGCGCGAGGAAGCACAGGCTGCCCCACAGGGCCGATGACGCCAGGGCGAGCCAGCCGAACCCGGTGAGCCACGCCTCGTCGTGGCCGGCCTGCTGCAGGCGGTCCGGCCGTCGGTATGACAGGATGATGCCGCACCGGGTCGAGATGACGAGCACCTCGAGGGCGGCCACGACGACGCTAAGCGCGCAACCGCTTCGCGCATAGGCCAGCCAGCCGCAGACCACGGCGGCGAAGGCCAGGGTCGCGACATTGGCCGCGCTGCCGAACAGGGTGGCGATGAGCGCGCTTCGGACATGGGCCGGTCGCGCCCGTTCCGCGGCCGACAGGAACAGGCGGCTGGAAGCGGAGGTGGTCCGTCGCCGCGCGGCGCCCGCCACACTCCCTCCGGCCAGCAGCATGGGTCACCTCGCCTCGGTCCACCCGCAGCCTGCACGAAGAGTCTGAAGATTGCGTGCGCGCGCGCTGCACGTCTCGCGCGATTCGCGGCGACATAGACCCGCAAGCGGCTTGTCGGCACGGGCTCCTCGCCGGCAGCGAGCTGCCCGTGCAACGAGGGCGTACCCGACCTCGTTGGTCAGGCGCCTCCTTTGCGGCGCAGAACTCAGACCAGCCCGAGCTTCTGCGCCAGCCCGATGCGCTGCAGCTTGCCGGTGGCGCCTTTGGGGATCTCGTCCATGAACAGGATCTTCGCCGGCACCTTGAACTTGGCGAGGTGGATGCCGGCGTGATCGCGGATCGAGGCCTCGTCGGCCTCGGCGCCCTCGCGCAGCACCACCACGGCGGCGACGTCCTCGCCGAGTCGGTCGTGGGGCATGGCGAAGGTCACGCACTGGCTGACGGACGGGTGGTCCATCAACACCTCGTCGACCTCGCGCGGCGAGATCTTCTCGCCACCGCGGATGATGATCTCCTTGAGGCGTCCCGTCAGCGAAAGGTAGCCTTCCGGCGTAAGCGCGCCCTGGTCGCCGGTGCGGAACCAGCCGTGCTTGGTGAAGGCGTCGGCATTGGCCTTCTCGTTGTTCTCATAGCCCGACATGACGTTGTCGCCGCGGATGACGATCTCGCCGGTCTCGCCGGCGGGCAGCGGCTCGCCATCCTCGTCGACGATCGCGATCTCCGGCCCTGTCGCGACGCCGACCGAGCCGGGATAGTGCGGCTGCGGCGGCAGCGGGTTGGACGCCATCTGGTGCGCCGCCTCGGTCATCCCGTAAGCCTCGAGCACCGGCGCCTTGAAGGTTTCTTCCACCGCCTTCATCACCTGCGGCGGCAGAGACGAGGAGCACGAGCGGATGAAGCGCAGCTTGTTGGCCTGGACGACCTTCGCATTGTCCTTGGCTCGGCCGAGGATGTCCTGGTGCATGGTGGGCACTGCGGTGAACCATGTCGGCTCCACCTCCTCCATCCAGCCGAAGAACTTGGAGGCGCTGTAGCCCGGCGCGCAGGAGACCTGGCCGCCGGCCGACAGCGGGGCCAGCACGCCGGCGATCAGCCCGTGGATATGGAACAGCGGCATGATGTTGAGGGCCCGGTCCCCGGCGGTGAAGGCCAGCGAGGCGCGGATGTTACGCGCCGATGCGCAGATGTTGGACTGCTTCAGCGGCACGATCTTGGGGCGGGATGTGGTGCCGGACGTATGCAGCACGAGCGCGATGTCGTCGGGCTGGGCCGGCCCGGAGCTCGCGGCATGACCTCCACCGTCGGCGAAGGCCAGGGTGAAGCTGCCGGCACCCGCGTCCGGCGTGGGATGGAGGTGGGCCACGGCCACGCCGAGCTTCTCGGCGACCGCGACCGCCGGCGAAGTCGAGCCGTCCGCCACCACGAGCAGCTTGGCCTTGAGATCGGTCATGTAGAACTCGAACTCGTCGGCCTTGTAGGCCGGGTTCAGCGGCGCCGACGTCGTGCCCGCCGCGATGGACATGAAGGCCGCCGCCATCTCCGGGCCATTGGGCAGCACGATCGCCACGCGGTCGCCGCGGCCGAGACCGTGGGCGTTGAGATCGGCGACGGTGCGGTCGACGAGCGCGCGCAGCGCCCCGAAGGTCAGCGGCACGCCGCCGGGCGAGGACAGCGCCGTAGCCTCTTCGGCGCCGGTCTTGATGAGGTCGTGGAGGGTCTTGGCGGCTTCGGCCACGGTAGGGTCCTTGTCTTGGGTGCGGTCCTCCTCCGCGAAGCGGGGGAGGGACACCGCCGAGGCGGTTACCGCCTCTTCGATCTCTGGCGTTAGTCTCTTCCGGTCGGCGAAGTCTGCTTCACGGCAAGATCGAGGAGGCGGCAGCCTCCTCCACCATGCTGCGCAAGGTTCCCACGCACGCTTCGCGGAGGAGGATCACGCCGCCTCCTGGATGGAGAGGCGGCCCTTGGACGTTTCGAGGCTGCGCGCCAGCAGCTGCATCAGCGCGTAGACGGTGTCGAGGTGCGGCGTCGGCGTGCCGGTGAGCCGGCCGAGCTCGATCACCGAGCCCACCAGCGCTTCCAGTTCGATCGCGCGGCCGGCCTCGACGTCCTGCAGCATGGAGGTCTTGTGCGGCCCGACCTTCTCGGCACCGGCGATGCGCTTCTCGATCGGTACCCTGAACGTCACGCCCAGTTTGGCCGCGACCTCCTGCATTTCGCTCATTATGTCATGGGCGAGCTGGCGCGTTTCGGGGAAGCGGCAAATGCCTTCCAGCGTGGCGTGGGTCAGCGCCGAGATCGGGTTGAACGAGGCGTTTCCCCACAGCTTCAGCCAGATTTCGGCACGAATATCGGAGATCACGGGCGCCTTGAAGCCGGCCTTGACCAAGGCGGCGGCGAGCGCCTCGACACGTGGGCTTGTCGAACCGTCGGGCTCGCCCAGCGTGAAGCGGTTGCCTTCGACGACCTCGACCACGCCGGGCTTGGAGAGAATCGCGGCAGGGAATACCACCGAGCCGATGACGCGGGCAGGATCGAGGTGCCGCGCGATCAGCCCGCCGGGGTCGGCGGCGGCGACATGCGTGCCCTCGTGCGGACCGTCGTAGCCGCCGAGGAAGTACCACCACGGGATGCCGTTCTGCATCGTGACAACGGCGGTGTCGGGACCGATCAGGTGCTTCAGGTCCTCGGCGATCGGACCGACTTGGTGCGCCTTGACCGTCAGCAACACCACGTCGTGGACGCCGGCCTCCTGCATGGACTGGGTGGCGCGGATGTCGCGGACGTGGAGCCTGGAGCCATCCTCCTCGACGAGGTGCATGCCGTCAGCCTTGATCGCAGCGAGATTGGCACCGCGCGCGATAAAGGTCACCGGCTCGCCCGAAGCCGCCAGCCTGACGCCGAGGAAGCCGCCGATGGCGCCAGTTCCCACGATCGCGATGCTCATCCCGCCCCTTCCCGCTCCTATGGAGGGCATCGCTTACCGGAGCGAAGCGTGCCCGTCACCCGCTTTCGCATCGCATTGTCGCAGGGCCGCGATGGGCGGCTTTGCAAGCAATTCGCGACGTGCCCTCTGTTTGTCTCCAGACACATGAAAGGCGCCGCGACGGAAGCCGGACCGAGGATGGTCTTTGATCGGCGCAAGAAGGCGCGTGTGCGTAGCGTGCGAGCGGCCATTTCGGCCGCGGGGCTTCGGCAGGGTCGACGCGCCGTTTCAAAAGAATTCGAACAGCCCGGCCGCGCCCTGTCCGCCGCCGACGCACATGGTGACGATGCCGTACCTCACCTTCGGGTCGTTGGCCTTGGCGCGCCGTCCCTCCAGCAGCGTGTGCCCGACCATGCGGGCGCCGGTCATGCCGTAGGGGTGGCCGATCGCGATGGCGCCGCCGCGCACGTTGAGCTTGTCGTCGGGAATGCCGAGCTTGTCGCGGCAGTAGATCACCTGCACGGCAAACGCCTCGTTGAGCTGCCACACGTCGATGTCGTCGATGCCGAGCCCATGCGCCCTGAGCAGCTTGGGGATCGCGAACACCGGGCCGATGCCCATCTCGTCGGGGTCGCAGCCGGCGACCATCATGCCGCGATAGGCGCCGAGCGGCTCGATCCCGCGACGCTCCGCCTCCCTGGCCTCCATCAGCACCAGTGCCGCGGCACCGTCGGACAGCTGCGAGGCGTTGCCGGCGGTGATATAGCCGCCCTCCCGGACCTGCTGGCCGTCCTTGAACACCGGCTTCAGCTTGGCGAGGTCGGCCAGCGTGGTCTGCGAGCGGTTGCCCTCGTCGAGCGAGAGCGTCACCTCCTCCTCGCGGGTCTCGCCGGTGGCCTTGTCGGTGACGAGCTTGGTGGTCGTCATCGGCACGATCTCGTCGTCGAACAGCCCGTCGGATTGCGCCTGCGCCGTGCGCTGCTGCGACTTCAGTGCGTATTCATCCTGCGCCTCGCGGCTGATGCCGTAGCGCTTGGAGACGATCTCGGCGGTCTCCAGCATGGTCATGTAGGTCTGCGGCAGGTGCTCGGCGAGCCACGGGTCCTGCGTGCGGAAGGTGTTGGAATGCTCGTTCTGCACCAGCGTGATCGACTCGACGCCGGAGCCGATGGCGACCTGCATGCCGTCGAACATGATCTGCTTGGCGGCGGTCGCCACCGCCATCAAGCCGGAGGCGCATTGCCGGTCGATGCTCATGCCGGGCACGGTGGTCGGCATGCCGGCGCGCAATGCCGCCTGACGACTTATGTTGGTCGCCTGCGAGCCCTGCTGGCGGCCGCAGCCCATCACCACGTCCTCGACCAGGCCCGGCTCGATGCCGGCGCGCTGCACCGCGTGCTCCAGCGCGAACCCGGCCAGGGTCTGCGCCTGCGTGTTGTTGAAGGCGCCGCGAAACGCCTTGCCGATGGGCGTGCGGGCGGTGGAGACGATCACGGCTTCGCGCATGGCGTTGGCTCCTCTAGGCGACGGCTTCGGGTTGGGCGATCCGCGCGGCCTCGAGCGCGGTGCGGAAATGGCCGGGCACCGGATGAGGTCGCCCCTCTGCGGTCCAGACGATCACCGTGTCGGCGATGCCGATGCAGCGGCCGGACTGGAACAGGGCCTGGCCGACCTTGTACGAGGTGCGCCCCAGGTGCAGCAGACCGATGCCGGCCGTGAGCGTGCCGGGGTAGCGTCCCTCGGCGAGGTAGCGGATCAGGATCTCGGCCAGCACCGGTCGCTGCCCGTTCTCGCCTTCCGGCATGTGCCGGAAGGTGGCGGTGAAGCGCAGCCGCGCCTCCTCGTAGATGCCGGCCAGCGCGACGTTGTTGAGGTGCTGCAGCGAATCCATGTCGCCAAAGCGGGGATCGATCTGCGTCGTGAAGGCGTAGGTCGAGAGCTGCAGGCGCTCGGGCGACGGCTTCACGCGCGGGCTCGCTTCAGCGTCTCTCGCGCGATCACCAGCTGTTGGATCTGCGAAGATCCCTCGTAGATGCGGAACAGCCGGGCGTCTCGGTAGAGCCGCTCGATCCCGTAATCGGCGATGTAGCCGGCGCCGCCGAACACCTGCACCGCGCGGTCGGCGACGCGCCCGACCATCTCCGAGGCGAACAGCTTGGCGCTGGCCGCCTCCAGCGTGGTGTTCTCGCCGCGATCGCGTTTGCGGGCGGTCTCCATCACCAGCGCGCGGGAGGCGAGGATCTCGGTCTTGGAATCCGCGATCATCGCCTGCACCAGCTGGAAGCTGGAGATCGGCTCGCCGAACTGCTTGCGGCCCTCGGCATAGCCGACGGTATCGTCGAGCAGGCGCTCGGCCAGCCCGGTGCAGACAGCCGAGATGTGCAGGCGGCCGCGGTCGAGCACGCGCATGGCGAGCTTGAAGCCGTCGCCCTCGTCGCCGAGCCGGTTGGCCGCCGGGACGCGGACGCCGTCGAAGTTGACGTCGCAGACGTGGGCGCCCTGCTGGCCCATCTTGCGCTCCGGCTTGCCGATCGACAGGCCGGGGCTGTCGGCCGGCACCAGGAAGGCCGAGACGCCCTTGGCGCCGGGCTGGTCCGGGTCGGTCCGCGCCATCACCGTGAAGAGCGAGGCCTTGTCGGCATTGGTGATGTAGCGCTTGGCGCCGTCGAGCACGTAATGGTCGCCGTCGCGCCTGGCCTTGGTGCGCACCGAGGCACTGTCCGAGCCGGCCTCGGCTTCGGTCAGGCAGAACGAGGTGATGATCTCGCCCGAGGCGATCTTCGGCAGCCATTCGCGCTTCTGCGCCTCGCTGCCGTACATGACGAGGCCCTGGCTGCCGATCCCGACATTGGTGCCGAAGATCGAGCGGAACGCCGGGCTGGTGCGGCCGAGCTCGAGCGCCGCCAGGCACTCGTCCTCCATGCAAAGGCCGAGGCCGTCGTATTCCTGGGGAATGGAGAGGCCGAACAGGCCGAGGTCGCGCATTTCGCCGACGATCTCGTCGGGGATGGCGTCCTCCTCCGACACCTTGGCTTCCAGCGGGCGGAGGCGGTCGGCGACGAAGCGGCGCAACCCTTCGAGCAACCCGTCGCGTGTTTCCTGATCGAGAGCCATGTGCTTCGCGTCCGCCAGGCGCCGGCTTTCACCACGTTCCAACAAAGGGTACGGTGACGCTCCGTCCGTGGCGCCTCAATATCTACGATGGGGTTGGGCAGCAACAGCCGGCGAGGATGGGTCTTTCGACGCACTGGCGAATGCGTGGGCCGCCCTGATAATCGAAGCGGCGGTATCCCTCGAAGGGAAGCCCGGCGATGCCGACGAAAACGGCGGCCTTCGTCTCTCGGTCATTGTTCTCGTACGAGGTGTGCGACGGCACTCGTTCCGCCGCATCTCGGATCAGGAAGCGAGCATGCGCTTACAGGACCAGATCGCGCTGATCACCGGGGCCGGCGGCGGCATCGGTCGCGCGCTCGCGATCGCCCTGGCCGGACGCGGCATGCATCTGGCGCTGGCCGACATCGACCCGGCCGGCCTCGCCGAGACCGCGCGCCTCGCGGGCAAGCCGGGCCTGCGCCTGACGACACACCACCTGGATGTCGCCGACCGCGCGGCGGTCGCGGCGCTGCCCGCGGCGATCCGCGATCACCACGGCGGTCTCGACCTGCTGGTCAACAACGCCGGCGTGGCGACCGGCGGAACCTTCGAGCAGGTCTCGGAGCAGGATTTCGACTGGTTGATGTCCATCAATTTCTTCGGCGTCGTGACGATGACCCGCGCCTTCCTGCCGCTGCTGCGGCACAGCGGTGCCGCGCGTATCGTCAACATATCGAGCATCTTCGGCATCATCGCCACGCCCGGCCAGACCGCCTACACCGCCAGCAAGTTCGCGGTGCGCGGCTTCTCGGAATCGCTGCGCCACGAGCTTGCAGGCTCGACCGTCGGCGTCACCACGGTGCATCCCGGCGGCGTCGCCACGGCGATCGCCGCCAACGCGCGGGTGCCGGCCGGAACCTCGCCCGAGGAGGCCGCGCGCAACAAGAAGAGGTTTGCCGCCGCCCTGAAGCTCCCGCCCGAGCGGGCCGCGGCGATCATCGTCGCCGGGATCGAGAAGGATCGCGCGCGGATCATCGTCGGCAACGACGCCAAGATCGCCGCGGCGTCCGAGCGCCTCTCGCCGGTCGGCTATTGGTCGATCCTGAAGCGCCTCACCGGTCGCCGCGACGCCGGAGCGGAGTCCGGCGCCGGGCGAACCACGGGAGCCGAGGCATGAGTGTGGAGCATGTCGACGTCATCATCGTCGGCGCCGGACTGTCGGGAATCGATGCCGGTTATCACCTGGGCAAGAGCCTGCCGAAGAAGAGCTACGCGATCCTGGAAGGCCGCGACGCCATCGGTGGCACCTGGGACCTGTTCCGCTATCCCGGCATCCGCTCCGATTCCGACATGTACACCTTGGGCTTTCCCTTCAAGCCCTGGGTCGGGGACAAGGCCATCGTCGATGGCGCCTCGATCCGCGACTACGTCCGCGACACGGCGCGCGAATACGGAATCGAGGCGCACATCCGCCTGCGCCACAAGGTCGTGCGCGCGGACTGGTCCGGCGCCGACTCGCGCTGGGCACTCGAGGTGGAGAACGACGGTGAAAGGCGCCGTCTCACCTGCGACTTCCTCTATCTGTGCGCCGGCTACTACGATTACGACGACGCCTACACGCCCGACTTCCCCGGGATGAAGGACTATGCCGGCACGCTGGTCCATCCGCAGTTCTGGCCCGAGGCTCTCGAGTGCCGCGGCAAGCGGGTGGTGGTGGTGGGCAGCGGCGCCACCGCGGTGACGCTGGTGCCCGCCTTGGCGGATCTCGGCGCGCGCGTGACCATGCTGCAGCGCTCGCCGAGCTACGTGGTGTCGCGGCCGGCCAAGGATGCGCTCGCCGCGCGGCTGCAGACGCTGCTGCCGGCGAAGCTCGCCTACGGCCTGGTGCGCTGGCGCAACGTCCTCGTCAGCCTCTATTTCTACAAGTACGCGCGGAAAAACCCGGAGAAGGCGCGCAAGCGCATCCTCGCCCTGGCGCGCAAGGACCTCGGGCCGGACTACGACCTCGAGACCCATTTCACGCCGCGCTACAATCCTTGGGACCAGCGCATGTGCCTGGTGCCCGACGCCGATCTGTTCGCGGCGGTGAAGCGGAAGGCTGCCGAAATCGTCACCGACGAGATCGCGACCTTCACGCCGACCGGCCTGCGCCTGAAGTCCGGCCGCGACCTCCCAGCCGACGTGGTGGTGACAGCCACGGGCCTCAAGCTGAAGCTCATCGGCGGCATCGTGCTCGCGGTCGACGGCCGGGTCGTCGATCTCTCGAAAGCCACGAGCTACAAGGGCTCGATGTTCTCGGGCGTGCCGAACTGCGCCTACGCGATCGGCTACACCAACGCGTCCTGGACACTGAAATGCGACCTGACGGCAGCCTGGATGTGCCGGGTCATCGAACACATGGATAAGGGCGGCTATCCCTCTTGCGTTCCGGTGCGCGACAGCGCCGTCGAGGCGCGCCCGCTGCTCGACTTCACGTCCGGCTACGTCCAGCGCTCGATCGACGCCTTTCCCAAGCAGGGCGACCGCAAGCCGTGGCGGCTCAACCAGAACTACGTGCTCGACACGATGCTGCTGAAGTACGGCAAGGTCGACGACGGCACGCTGCAGTTCCGGCGGACGGCTGTGGCGAAGGCGGCGTAGCTACGCCGCCAACGCCTCGTAGCGCGCGAGATGGTAGTCGACCGAGCCGAGCTGGCTCTCGATCATCGCGGCACGCTTGAAGTAATGGCTCAGCGCCAACTCCTCGGTGAGGCCGATGCCGCCGTGGGTCTGCACCGCGTTCTGGCCGACGAAGCGGCAGGCCTTGCCGATGTAGGCTTTGGCAGCCGAAACCGCGCGCGAGCGCTCGCGCGGGTCCTCGCTCAGCTTGAGCGTCGCCATCATCGTCATCGAGCGGGCCTGCTCGACCTCCATGAACATGTCGACCAAGCGGTGTTGCAGCACCTGGAACTGCCCGATCGCAACGCCGAACTGCTTGCGCTCCTTCACGAACTCCAGCGTGCGACGCTGCAGCTCGGAGAGCACGCCCAGCGCCTCGGCGCAGAGCGCGGCGCGGGCCTCGTCCAGCACCTGCTCGACGTGGGGCAGGGCATGGCCTTCCTCGCCAAGCAGGGCGTCGGCGCCTACGCGCACGCCCTCCAGGACCACCTCCGAGGCGCGACGCCCGTCGACCGTCGTGTAGTCCGTCATCGACAGGCCGGCGGCGCCGCGCTCGACGAGCAACAGCGACAGCCCGTTGTGCGAGCCGGGTCCGCCCGACGTGCGCGCGGTGACGATGAGGTGCGTGGCGTAGGGGGCGGCGATCACCACGGCCTTGCGTCCGTCGAGGCGCCAGCCTTCGCCGTCACGCACGGCCCTGGTGGCGCAGAGCGCGGGATCGAAGCGGCTGTCGGGCTCGGCCCAGGCGAAGGCGGTGATCGTCCGGCCCTCGATCACGGCTCCGATGCGCTCCTCGGTCGCGGCGCCGCCGGCGAGGCGCAGCAGGGCGGCGCCGATCACCACCGTCTCGAAGTAAGGCTCGACCACGAGCGCGCGGCCGAGCTCTTCCATGATCACCATGGTGTCGACCGGGCCGCCGCCGAAGCCGCCGACCTCCTCCGGCAGGGCGGCGCCGAGGATGCCGAGATCCTCGGCGAGCGCCTTCCAGATCGCCGGGCTCCAGCCCTCCTCGGAGCGCAGAATTTTCTGGCGGGCGTCGAAATCGTAGCGGGCGGCAAGGAAGCGGGCGAGCGTGTCGCGCAGCTGCCGCTGCTCGTCGTTCAGGTTGAAGTCCAACGTCTCATCCCGATGGCAGTGAAGGTCAGAGGCCGAGGATGGCCTTGGCGATGATGTTGCGCTGGATCTCGTTGGAGCCGCCGTAGATCGAGGCCTTGCGCATGTTGAAGTAGGTGTCGGCGGCACCGCGCGCGCTCTGCGGCCCGACCGGCATGGCGGTCTGCAGCGGCAGGGCGACGCCGTCGAGGTGCGGCGCGCCGTACTCGCCGGCGGCCTCCAGCACCAGCTCGCTGGCGCGTTGCTGGCACTCGGTGCCCTTGATCTTGAGCAGCGAGGATTCCGGCCCAGGCCCCTTGCCGGCGCCCTGGCGCGCCAGGGTGCGCAGCTCGGTGAATTCGAGCGCGAGCAGGTCGATCTCCAGCTCGGTCATCTTACGGCGGAAGAATGGGTCCTGGCCGAGGCCGCCGCCCGCGTCCACGGGCGCCGCGACGGCCTTGCGCAGCTTGTCCAGCCCGCGCTTGGAGCGCGCCACGCCGGCGATGCCGGTGCGCTCGTGCGCCAGCAGGTACTTGGCGCAGGTCCAGCCCTCGTTCTCCTCGAAGATCCGGTTCTCGACCGGGACGCGGACGTCCTCGAGCCAAACCTCGTTGACCTCGTGGGCACCGTCCAGCGTGATGATCGGGCGAACCGTGACGCCGGGCGTCTTCATGTCGATGAGCAGAAAGCTGATGCCGGCCTGCTTCTTCGCCGACGGGTCGGTGCGCACCAGGAAGAAGCCCCAGTCGGCGTGCTGCGCCAGCGTCGTCCAGGTCTTCTGCCCGTTGACGACGTAATGGTCGCCTTCGAGCTTGGCGCGCGTCGACAGGGAGGCGAGGTCGGAGCCGGAGCCCGGCTCCGAATAGCCCTGGCACCACCAGGCGTCGCCCGACAGGATGTCGGGGAGGAAGCGCGCCTTCTGCTCCGGCGTCCCGAACGCCTGGATCACCGGCGCCACCATGGCGACGCCGAAGGGCAGGATCGGGATGGTGCCGGCCGCCGCCAGCTCCTCGGAGAAGATGAAGCGCTGGATCGGGCTCCAGCCCGGCCCGCCGTATTCCTTCGGCCAGGCCGGCGCCACCCAGCCCTTGCGCGCCAGCGTGCGGTGCCAGGAGAGGAGATCCTCCTTTCCGAGCTCGGCGCCGCTCTCCTGCTTCTCGCGCAGCGCGGCGGGATATTCGGCGGCGATGAAGTCGCGCACCTCCTGGCGGAAGGCCACGTCCTGCGGGGAGAAGTCGAGGTTCATCTCAGGCCTCCGTCCCGGGCGCGCCGGCGCGGAACAGGCCGCGCAGCTCCTTCTTCAGGATCTTGCCGTTGGCGTTGCGCGGGAGCGGCTCGTGACAGGTGATCACGCGCGCGGGTATTTTGAAGGGCGCGAGATGCCTCGCGACATGGGCCTTCAGCTCGTCTTCGCCGGCGGTCGTGCCCGGCTTCAGCGTCACGACGGCGCCGGCCTCCTCGCCGAGGATCTGGTGCGGGATCGGCACCAGCGCGGCATCCATGATGGCGGGGTGACGGTAGAGCACGTCCTCGACCTCGACCGAGTAGATGTTCTCGCCGCCTCGGATGATCACGTCCTTGGCGCGGTCGACGATGGTGCAGAAGCCTTCGGAGTCGATCCGCGCGAGGTCGCCCGTCCTCAGCCAGCCGTCGACGAAGGTCGCGGCGGTCTCGTCGGGCATGTTCCAGTAGCCCTCGACGACGTGCGGGCCGCGCACCAGCAACTCGCCGACGGCATCCGCCAAGAGCGCGCGGCCTTCGGGATCGACGATCTTCATCTCGGCCACCGGCGTCGCCGGCCCGCAGCTTTCGGGTCGCTCCAGGTAGTCCTCGCCCATGTGGTGGGTGAAGGTGGCGCAGGTCTCGGTCATGCCCCATCCCGAACCGACCTGCGCGTCGGGGAATGTCTCGGCGAGCCGCCGCACCAGCTCCGGCGCCGCCGGCGCACCGCCGTAGGTGATGGCGTCGACGGTGGAGAGGTCGTACTTGGCGCGATCCGGATGCTCCAGCACCTGCCAGGCGATGGTCGGCACGCCGCCGATCGCGGTCGCGCCTTCCGTCTCGATGAGGCGCAGCGCCTCGGCCGCGTCCCATTTGCGCAGGATCACGAGCCGCGCGCCGATGCAGATCGCGACGTCGAGCGCCGAGAAGCAGCCGGTGACGTGGAACATCGGGATCGCCAGCAGGTAGACCTTCTGCGGGTCGTCGGGGCCGGGCACGGGCGGCGCCTCGCCCCGCCGGAGGAAGGCGCGGGCTTGCGACAGGACGGAGGCGAACACCGGCGTGGTGACGGCGCGATGATTGGCCAGCGCGCCTTTCGGCTTGCCGGACGTGCCGGACGTGTAGAACAGGGTCGCGCCGTCCTCCGGGCGCACGTCCACCGGCGGCGCTCCAGCCGGCGGCAGCCCGCCCCAACGCGACACCGGCCCAAGAACGGCCTCGAAGCGCTCGAAGCCGGCGGGCAGGGCCGTGCCTTCCGCGAGGCCGGACACGAAGCCGCCGCGCAGGTCGGTGCATTCGGCCAGCGTCTCGCCCATACGGGCGAACCGATCCTCGTCGAGCACGGCCGACATCGCGCCCGACTGCTTGACGGCATAGGTGAGCTCGGCCGCGGACCACCAGGCGTTCAGCGGCGTGACGATGGCGCCGGCGAGCGCCGCCCCGTAGAAGGCCACGATCCACTCCGGCTGGTTGCGCATCAGGATCGCGACGCGGTCGCCCTTCTGGACGCCGGCCGCGATCAAGGCCTGCGCGAAGGCGTAGGCCGCACGACGGAAGGTGTCGAAGCTGACGCGGTTCTCGCCCGACACGATGAAGGTGCGCGTCGCGTAGGTCTCAGCCGCCTGCCAGACGTCGACGAGCGACTTCGGACCGTTCTTCCAGGCGAGGGTCGGGCGCCCGGCATAGTCGATCGTCTCCATCTCGAAGGTCGAGCCCGGGGCCGTCAGCAGCGCATGCGCCTGCGCGATCGACATGGCCGGCCATTTCGTCCTCGCGCGCGCCGCTTCGCTCATGCCGTCCTCCGCCGCTCTAAGCCGCCCGCCCTCATGCCGCGTCGGCGAAGCTCTTGCCGGACGAGGCCAGCTTCTCCAGCATCGGCGACGGCTTGAAGCCCTCGCCTTGCTCGGCCTGATAGGCCTTCAGGCGATCGACCACGTGATCGAGCCCGACCTCCTCCGCGTAATGCATCGGTCCGCCGCGATAGACGGGCCAGCCATAGCCGGTGATCCACACGATATCGATGTCAGAGGCGCGCAACGCGATGCCCTCGTCGAGGATCTTCGCGCCCTCATTGATCATCGGATAGATGCAGCGCTCGAGGATTTCCTGGTCGGGGATCGTCCGGCGCTCGATGCCCTGCGTCTTCGCGAAATCGAGGATGACCTTCTCGACCTCGGGCGAGGGCGTCGCCTTGCGGCTCTCGTCGTAGTCGTAGAAGCCGCGGCCGTTCTTCTGACCGCGCCGATCCATCTCGCAGAGCACCTCGCGGACGGTCGAGGAGGACGACTTGTCCTTCTCCCAGCCGAGGTCGAGCCCGGCCAAGTCGGCCATGGCGAACGGCCCCATCGGCAGGCCGAAGTCGTAGATCACGCGATCCACGTCCCACGGCATGGCGCCTTCGAGGATGAGCTTGTTGGCCTCGCGCTGGCGCTGCTCCAGCATGCGGTTGCCGACGAAGCCGTGGCTGACGCCGACCAGTACGCCGACCTTGCCGATCGCCTTGCCGAGCTTCATCGCCGTGGCGATCACCGGCTTCGACGTCTTGGCGCCGCGGACCACCTCGAGCAGCCGCATGACGTTGGCCGGCGAGAAGAAGTGCATGCCGAGCACGTGGTCGGGGCGCTTGGTGGAGGCCGCGATCTCGTCGATGTCGAGGTAGGAGGTGTTGGAGGCGAGGATCGCGCCGGGCTTGCAGATGCCGTCGAGCTTGCCGAAGATCTCCTTCTTCACCGCCATCAGCTCGAAGATGGCCTCGATGACGAGGTCGCAATCCTTCAGGTCGCCGAGCTCGAGCGTGCCGGTCAGGAGACCCATGCGCTTCTCGACGTCATCCTGGGTCATGCGGCCCTTCTTGGCCGTCGCCTCGTAGTTCTTGCGGATGGTCTTGAGGCCGCGCTCCAGCGCCTCGGCCTTGGTCTCGACCATCGTCACCGGCAGGCCGGCGTTGAGGAAGTTCATGGCGATGCCGCCGCCCATCGTGCCGGCGCCGATGACGCCGACGCTCTTCACCGGCAGCGTTTCGGTGTCCTCCGGCACGTCGGGGATGCGGGCCGCCTGCCGCTCCGAGAAGAACACGTGACGCTGCGCTGCCGATTGCGCGCCCTGCATCAAGTCCATGAAGAGGTTGCGCTCGTGCTTGATGCCCTCGTCGAACGGCATCTCGACGGAGGCCTGTACCGCCTCGATGCACTTTTCCGGCGCTTCGAAACCGCGAAACTTGCGGGCGTTGGTCTTGCGAAACGCTTCGAACACCTCGGGCTTGCCGCGCAGCGGCGCGATCCTGTCGTCGCGGTCACGGACCGGCACCGGCTTGGGTCCGGCGACGAGCTTGCGCGCGAAGAGGATGGCGCCTTCCGTCAGGTCGCCTTCGACGATCTCGTCCAGCAAGCCTTCGGCAAACGCCGCCCTTGCGCCGATCGGCGATCCCGACGTGATCATCTCCAGGGCCTTCTCCGGCCCGAGCAGACGCGGCAGGCGCTGGGTGCCGCCGGCGCCCGGCAGCAGGCCGAGCTTCACCTCGGGCAGGCCCATCTTGGCGTCGCGCACGGCGACGCGGGCGTGACAAGCGAGCGCCAGCTCGAGGCCGCCGCCGAGCGTCATGCCGTGCAGCGCCGCGACGACCGGCTTGGCCGAGCCCTCGACCGCGTCGATGAGGTCGTGCAGGCTCGGCGACTGCGGCGGCTTGCCGAATTC
Organism: uncultured Beijerinckiaceae bacterium; assembly: GCA_964246205.1. Lineage (GTDB taxonomy): Bacteria > Pseudomonadota > Alphaproteobacteria > Rhizobiales > Beijerinckiaceae > RH-AL1. The sequence goes on from CAXTQM010000005.1 coordinate 16,711, forward strand.
CTTGATGTCGGCGCCGCCGGAAAAGCCACGCCCGCAACCGACGAGCACCAAGGCCTTCGTCTCGCCGTCCTTGTTGGCCGTCTCGAGCGCGGCCAGGAGAGCGCCGCGCAGCGCCGTCGACAGCGCGTTCACGGGCGGCGAGTCGAGAGTCGCGACGCTAACGTCGCCGTGCTTCTCGACGCGAACCAACTGCGTAGCCAATCCCATACCTCGGCCTCGACTTCGGCGAGCGATGCGTGCGTACAGATCGCTTCTGGACCATACGCCTCGTTCGAATCAAGTGTCCGGCGCTTGGTCGAACGGGAGAGGGAACCGCCCGGCCGATCATCAAGGCTTTTGGGTCGCTGAGTCTTTCGGGTAAGCCCGAGAGATGATGACCCTTATCGCAGCATGACCATCGCGGAACCGCGGCAGACCGCACGCTACGAACGCAAGCGCGAGGCGATCCTCGATGCGGCGGCACAGCTCTTCAATGCGCGCGGCCTCGGTGGCGCGACCCTGGCGGATGTCGCGCAACAGGTCGGGCTCACGACCACGAGCGTCACCTATTACTACCGGCGCAAGGAGGATCTCGCCGCCGCCTGCGTCATGCAGGCCATCGAGGCGATGGCCGACCTCCTGGCGCTGGCCAACGCCGAGCCGACGCCGCCGCGGCGGCTGACCCGCTTCGTCACGCTCTACATGGGCCTGCAGCGCGAGGTGACGGCCGGCCGCCGACCGCCGCTCATCAACTTCTGGGATCTGCGCGCAATGACCGGGCCGGGCGCCGAGACCGCCGGGGCGGCGTTCTCCGACCTCTTCCGCACCTTCCGGCAATGGTTCTGCGATCCCGCGGGCCCGATCCTCACGCGCGCCGAACAGAACGCCCGCACGCATCTCGTGTTCTCGGCGCTGCTTGCCGCGAAGGAGTGGATCGCGCGCTTCGAAATCGAGGACTACGAGCGCGGTGCCGCCTGCCTCGCCGACGTGCTGATCGGCGGGCTCGCCGGTCGCGGCTCGACCTGGTCGATGATCGACGAGGCGCTGCCGCTCACGCTCGAGACGCCGAAGATCCCGCGCGAGGCGTTCCTGCGCGCCGCCACCGAGCTCATCAACGAGCAGGGCTATCGCGGCGCCTCGGTCGATCGCATCTCCGCCAAGCTGCGCGTCACCAAGGGGTCGTTCTACCACCACAACGACACCAAGGACGAGCTCGTCGCCGAGTGCTTCCAGCGCTCCCTCGAGGTGATGCGGCTGGCGCACCGGGCGGTGCCGCCCGAGTCCGGCTCGGGGTGGGCGCGCCTGGGCGCGATCGCCGAGCGCCTCGTGCGCTTCCAACGCTCGGAGAACGGGCCGCTGCTGCGCTATTCCGCCTTGGCGGCGATGCCCACAGCCACGCGTCCGGCGCTGATGATGAGCTACGACCGCCTGGCGCAGCGCACCTCCGGCGTCATCGTCGACGGCATCGCCGACGGCTCGATTCGTCCGGTCGATCCCACCATCGCCGCGCTCTTCATCGTCGGCTTGGTCAATGCCGCGGCCGAACTCCACCATTGGGTCCACGGCGTCACCGAGGAGGCGGCGATCCAGTCCTTCGTGCGCCCCGGCCTGCTCGGGGTGTTCACGACCGGCTGATGCGTCCGAACGCACCATACCGATGGTAGGAAAAACGCAGCTCCAGCGGTCGACGCGCGCTCGGCGGCGGCCTATGCTCGACCCCGGAGACAGCCATGACCACAGGCGCGCCGCTCGCGAAGACCTTCGACTGGAACGACCCGCTCGATCTCGCCTCCCGCCTCACCGACGAGGAACGCATGATCTCGGAGGTCGCGCGTGACTACGCCCGCGAGAAGCTGCTTCCCCGCGTCGTGTCGGCTTTTCGCGACGAGCGCTTCGATCGCGAGATCATGACGGAGATGGGCGAGCTCGGCCTTCTTGGCGTGACGCTGCCGGAGGAGTACGGCGGCGCCGGTGCCAGCCATGTCGCCTACGGGCTCGTCGCCCGCGAGGTCGAGGCGATCGATTCGGGCTACCGCTCCGCGCTGTCGGTGCAATCCTCGCTCGCGATGTACCCGATCTACGCCTTCGGCACGGAGGAGCAGAAGAAACGCTTCCTGCCGAAGATGGCCAAGGGCGAGGTGATCGGCTGCTTCGGCCTGACCGAGGCCGAGGGCGGCTCCGATCCCGCCTCGATGCGCACCAAGGCCGAGAAGGTCGAAGGCGGCTATAGGCTGAACGGTGCCAAGTACTGGATCTCGAACTCGCCGATCGCCGACCTCGCAATCGTCTGGGCCAAGCTCGACGGCGACATCACCGGCTTCATCGTGGAGCGCGGCTTCGAGGGCTTCACCACCACCAAGATCGGCGACAAGCTCTCGTTGCGCGCCTCGGTCACCGGCGACATCGGCCTCTCCGACGTGTTCGTCCCGGAGGCCAACCGGTTGCCCAACGTGCGCGGCCTGCGCGGCCCGTTCTCCTGCCTCAACAAGGCGCGCTACGGCATCGCCTGGGGCGCTATGGGCGCGGCCGAGTTCTGCTTCCACGCCACCCGCGACTACGTCGCCGGGCGCTCGCTGTTCGGCAAGCCGCTCGCCGGTCGCCAGCTCGTGCAGAAGAAGCTAGCCGAGATGATGACGTCGATCGCCCTTGGCCTCGAGGGCTGCTTGGCGCTCGGCCGCATGCTCGACGCCGACGGCTTCGTGCCGGAGGCCATCTCGATGATGAAGCGCGAGAACTGCGCGCGCGCGCTAACGGTGGCGCGCGAGGCGCGCGACATGCACGGAGGCGCCGGGATCACCGGCGAGATGCACGTCATGCGGCACGCCATCAACCTGGAGACGGTGAACACCTACGAGGGCGCCTCCGACGTCCACGCGCTGATCCTGGGTCGGGCGATTACCGGCATCGCGGCGTTCTAGAGGCGTTTTCGCATGTAGACCCGTCGAACGCCTGTCGGCGCGGCGCGGTCATACTCGAACCAACCGCATCGACCGTACAAGCCGATATTTTCGGTCATGACTTCGGCGGTGATGAGCCTCATCTCGCAAAATGGCTCATCAGGCTGCTCGAACGCGTGACTGATCAGCCCCGTTTCCTTGCCGCGAAGGCGGCGAAGGCGGCCTTTGCTTCGGGCGTGGCGAGGCATGTGGCGAAGCTCTCCGCCTCATCCGCCATGCGCTTCTCCAGAGAGCCCCGATCGCGCATCAGCCGCTTGGTCATGACCGTGGCGCCGGCCGGCTGCGTGGCGAGCTTGGTGGCGATGGCGAGGGACACCTCTGCGAGCGCGCCGTCGGCGACGACGCGGTTGGCCAGCCCCCAAGCCTCGGCCTTCTCGGCATCCAGCACCTCGCCCAGAACGAACATCGCGAAGGCACGCTGGTGACCGATGCAGGCCGGCAGCAGCAGGCTGGAGCCGGCCTCGGGCACGACGCCGAGGCCGACGAACGGCACGGCCAGGCGGGCACTCTCGCCCAGGATGACGTAGTCGCAATGCAGCAGCATGGTGGTGCCGACACCGATGGCGACGCCCGGCACCGCGGCGACAAGCGGCTTCGGGAAGACGGCGACCTGGTCGAGAAAGCGGTGCACGCTGCGCTCAGCCTGCACCGCGTCGCCGCTCGCCACGGCCATGAAGTCGGCGATGTCGTTGCCCGCCGTGAAGGCGCCGCCCGCGCCCGTCAGCAGCACGGCGCGGATCTCCGGCGCGGCGGCGGCCTCGGCGAGACCGGCAGCCAAGGCCGCGTACATGGCGTCGGTGAGCGCGTTCTTCTTGTCGGGCCGATCCAGGGTCAGGCGCAGCACCGCGCCAATGTGGTCGCGCGCGACATGCGGGCTCATGCATGCTCCTTGGGTGCGGCGCCGAGTTCGACCTTCGCCGCCATCCGCCCGATGAAGGCGGCCGCCTCGTCCGCGCGCACCAGCGGGATCATGTGGCCGCCGCCCGCCAGCATCTCGAGTTCTACGTCGGGCAGGCTGCGGCGCATGCCTTCGCCGTGGAGCTGCGGATCAAGGATCTGATCACCGTCGCCGTAAAGGATGCCGACGGGCACGCGGATGCTGCCGTGCCGGGCGGCATAGACGCCGAACTCGGCGCCGGCCTCGACGAGGTCGCGGCACGCCGCGCGGTATGTCGAGGGCCGCGCCAGGAGCAGGGCGCCGCCGCGCGTGCCGAAATCGACCGGCGCGGGGTCCGGCCCGAACAAGGCGGACAGCACGGTGTCGCGGCTGGCCATCGAGGCGGGAACCGCGATCGTCCAGCCGATCAGCCAGCGCATCGCGTCGGACCGCACCGCCAGCGGCTTCAGCGCTTGCGGCGGCACGCTTTGCGGCTGCGTCGCCGGCGACAGCAGGGCCAGCCCGGCGACGCGTGCGGGATGATCGACCGCGAGCGCCAGCGCCACCGCGCCGCCCAGCGAATGGCCGACGACGAGCGCCCGCTCGATGCCGAGCTGCGTCATCAGCCCCGCGACGAGCCTGGCCTGCTCCTTCAACGTGGCCGCCCGGCCGACCGCCGAATAGCCGGAGCCCGGCCGATCGAGCATGATCAAGCGGTTCTTGTCACGCAGCTTCGGGGCCAACGCGTAGGTGAAGCTCTGCAGCTGCGAGGCCAACCCGTGGATCATCACGATCGGCAGGCCGGAACCCTCGTCGACGTAGTGCAGCTTGACGCCGTCGACCGTGGCGTAGCGGCCGGCGGCCGGCACCAGCTGCGCGGCCTTGCGCGCAGCCAATCCGGTGAAGATCGCCAAGCCGCCGACGACGACCAGCACGAGCGCGACGGCAGCCCAGGCGACGACGAGCACCGCCGTCACGATTTGCTCAGCGCCTTGGTGAGTTCCGGCACGAGGGTGAAGAGATCGCCGACCAGACCGTAGTCGGCGACCTGGAAGATCGGTGCCTCCTCGTCCTTGTTGATGGCGACGATGATCTTGGAATCCTTCATGCCGGCGAGGTGCTGGATGGCGCCGGAGATACCGACGGCGACGTAGAGTTCCGGCGCCACGATCTTGCCGGTCTGCCCGACCTGCCAGTCGTTGGGCGCGTAGCCGGCGTCGACGGCCGCGCGCGAAGCGCCGACGGCGGCATGCAGCGTGTCGGCGAGCGGCACGATCAGCTTGCCGAAGTTCTCGGCATTGCCGACGGCGCGTCCGCCCGACACCACGACCTTGGCGCCGGTCAGGTCCGGCCGGTCGTTCTTGGCCAGCGCGTCGCTCTCGAAGCGCGACAGGTCGCCCGGCTCGGACGCGGCGCTC
>CAXTQM010000006.1:0-2129 GCA_964246205.1 uncultured Beijerinckiaceae bacterium
ATCCGCACGCCGGCCTTCATGCCGGTGGGCACCGCGGCCACCGTAAAGGCGATGCACCCCCACGAGGTTCGCGCACTCGGCGCCGACGTGGTGCTCGGCAACGTCTACCACCTGATGCTGCGCCCCGGCGCCGAGCGCGTCGCGGCGCTCGGCGGCCTGCACCGCTTCATGAACTGGCCGCACCCGATCCTCACCGATTCGGGCGGCTTCCAGGTCATGAGCTTGGCCAAGCTGCGCAAGCTCGACGAGACCGGCGTCACCTTCCAGTCGCATCTCGACGGCTCCAAGCATGTGCTGACGCCGGAGCGCTCGATCGAGATCCAGGGACGGCTGGGGTCGGACATCCAGATGCAGTTCGACGAGTGCATCCGCCTGCCGGCGTCCGAGGTCGAGGTCGAGCGTGCCATGCGGCTGTCGCTGCGCTGGGCCGAGCGCTCCAAGGCAGCCTTCGGCGCGCAGCCCGAGCGGGCGCTGTTCGGCATCGTCCAGGGCGGCACCACGGCTGCCTTGCGACGCGCCAGTGCGGAGGCGCTGGTGGCGATGGACTTCGACGGCTATTCCGTCGGCGGCCTCGCCGTCGGCGAGCCGCAGGAGGCCATGTTGGCGACGCTGGAGGCCACGCTGCCGTTCCTGCCGGTGGACAAGCCGCGCTATCTCATGGGGGTCGGCACGCCGCACGATCTGCTCGAAAGCGTGGCGCGCGGCATCGACATGTTCGACTGCGTCATGCCCACGCGGGCCGGCCGTCACGGGCAGGTTTATACGCGCCTTGGGCGGCTCAACCTGCGCAACGCCTGCCACGCCGACGACCCCACGCCGGTGGACGCGTTCGCGAGCTGCGCCGCCGCGCGCGATTATTCGCGGGCCTACCTCCACCACCTCGTAAAGTCGGGCGAGATCCTCGGCATGATGCTGCCGACCGCCATCAACATCGGCTACTACCAGGACCTGATGCGCGACATGCGGGCGGCGATCGCCGCCGGGACGTTCGCGGCGTTCCGCGAGCAGACCATCACAAGCTGGAGCAAAGACGACGTCTGAACGCGAAAGGGCGAGGCTCCCGGCATTTCCGGTTCACCTCGCCCCTAAGCCTCGACCCGATCCAAAGCCCTTGCGGCCGCGCTTCTTGAAGGAGCGTCGTGGATCGGGAGCGTCCTCCCATAGACTTGGCTCGCGCCATGCGGCTCTCGCAATCGAGCCTTTCGCAAAGCGCGGGGCTGTCTAGCTCACGCGCCGGCGAGAGTCACGCCCGCCGGCGGCAAACATGACCAAACCTGAACAAAATTCTTGCGACAGGATGTAATAAGGAACGTCGCGCTCACGAAACGGTCGGGCCTCATCTATCGTCCGAGGGCGCGACGCATCGTCCGCTCACAATGCGAGGCACCATGGACCGCATCATCGAAGGCATCTCGCGCTTCAGAGCCGACGTGTTTCCCCAGCAGAAGGAGCGGTACGAGACGCTCGCCCGCGACGGGCAGAAGCCGTGTGCGCTGGTGATCTCGTGCTCGGACAGCCGTGTGGTGCCGGAGATCATCACAGCCAGCGGCCCTGGCGACCTGTTCGTCACCCGGAACGCCGGCAACATCGTGCCGCCCTTCTCCGAGACGGCCGACGGCGGCGTCACTTCGGCGATCGAATATGCCGTGATTGGACTCGGTGTCGGCCACGTCGTCGTCTGCGGCCACACCGGCTGCGGGGCGATGGGCGCCCTGCTGCATCCCGAGAAGCTCGCGGCGATGCCCACGGTCGCGCGATGGCTCGGCCATTGCCGCTGCTCGCTCGCCGTGTTCCGCGAAAACGACGGGGCCGACCTGCCCGAAGGCGAGGCGGCCCGCCGGCTGGCGATGGGGAACGTCGCCGCGCAGCTGATCCACCTGCGCACCCACCCCTGCGTCGCCGCGGGCGTGGCGGCCGGTACGCTGACGTTGCACGGCTGGCTGTTCGAGATCGAAACCGGGACGCTGCTCGCGATGGATGGCGAGACCGGCGCCTTCTCGGCCATCGACGGCCATGCGTCCCTGCCGGTCGCCGTGCCGCGCGAGCGCGGCGCCCCCCCAGAATAGCCGCCCGCCCCCGGGTAAAACCCCCCCCGGTGAACGCCCCACCCAACGACGCCGCAGAATCCC